>NZ_JBFBIR010000012.1:0-171063 GCF_040685715.1 Kitasatospora sp. NPDC088264 | reverse complement strand
GCACGTCCTCGGCCGGGTCGAGCGCGAGCAGCACGGGCTGGACGGCGTGCGCAGCCGCCCCGCGCTGGCCGTTCCGCACCGTTGTCGCGGCTACTGGCCGGCGACGTCCGGAGTGACCGGGTCCGGGCCCATGTGCGGATCGGCCTCCAGCGGCACGTTCTGGCCGCTCGACTGGTCGGTCACCGTCCGCCCGGCCAGCGGCGAGCGCAGATCGGCGGACACCGACTGCCGCTTGGCCAGCGCGTTGCAGACCTGCCCGGGCTGCACCGGCGCCGCCACCACGATCCTGACGTCCACCCGGCCGGGGTGCGACTCGTCCGCCTTCAGCGCGTACTTCTGGCAGACCCCGCCGAAGAAGTAGACGGTCAGCCCGTTGCTGCCGTCCACCCGGTAGGAGACCGCCGGGCGCGCCCCGGACCCGGCCGGGTCGGGCTCGCCCACCGCGATCCCGGGGCCCGGGGGAGTGCCCCCGGAACCGGCCGTCGACGGCTGCCCCGGGGCGGGCGAGGCCGCGGTGGGGGCCCACTTGGTCGGCGGCGTCTGGCCGGGCTGGTCCGACGTGGCCGACGGGCTCGCCGTCGGAGCCGGCGCGGACGGGGCGCCGGAGGACGCCGGGGCCTCCGGGGAGGCGCTCGCGCCCGCCGAGGTCGTGGCCGCACCGCCCGCCGCCGAGTCCGACGAGGTCTTGCCGTCCCCGTTGCACCCGGCCACCGTCACCACCGCCGCCAGCGCCAGGCCCGCCAGGGCCACCGCCCGCCGACCGCGCCGGGGCATCGTCTCCAGGTCCATCTGCACATCCTCCCGAGGGCTCAGCGGTGCCGCCCGCTCGGCCGCTCCGCGCGGATGTGACGTGACCCGGTCGGATCCGGTTCCACTTCGGTTCCACCCGCCCCGGGCCGGGGCGGGCGCCGGGTCACATGCCGTACTCGGCCATCCCGGCGACCAGCCGCTGCGCGTCGGACGGCACCCGGAACCCCTCCCGGGCGGGCGCGGCCGGCTCGGGACCGGTCGCCAGCAGCGGCCAGAACCGGCGCAGCCGCCGGGACGAACTCACCAGCGCGTCGAGGCTCTCGCCGTCGGCTTCGGTCCGGAGGGCGGGCAGCGGGGCGTGGCTGGGCATCATCGGGCATCGCTCCGATCCATGGCCGTGGCCGCACTGCCACGGTCGACGACGGGGCCCGCCCGGCTCGGCGGGGCCCCTGCTGCCGACCCTAGGCCGGGGTTCGGCCCACCCACCAGTGCTACCCGGAGGTAGTACACGTTCGACGGTGACGGGTGCCACGATGGCACTGCGGGCCGGCGGATTGCGGCGGTCTTGCTGCCGCCCGCCCCGAGCCCGGTACCGTGTGTGGGTTCACCCGTGCTTGCCCGTTGGCCCCGCAGCCATCCTGAGGAGACCTCCCGTGCGTATCGCCGTCGCCGGCTCGATCGCCACCGACCATCTGATGACGTTCCCCGGTCGGTTCGCCGACCAGCTCGTCGCCGAGCAGCTGCACACCGTGTCGCTGTCCTTCCTGGTCGACACCCTGGACATCCGCCGCGGCGGAGTCGCGCCGAACATCGCGTTCGGCATGGGCGTGCTCGGGCTGCGCCCGATCCTGGTCGGCGCGGCCGGCGCGGACTTCGCCGAGTACCGCAGCTGGCTGGAGCGCAACAACGTGGACTGCAACTCCGTCCACATCTCCGAGACCCGGCACACCGCCCGCTTCATGTGCACCACGGACGAGGACCACAACCAGATCGCCTCGTTCTACACCGGCGCCATGGCGGAGGCCCGCAACATCGAGCTCAAGCCGATCGCCGACCGCGTCGGCGGCCTCGACCTCGTCCTGATCGGCGCCGACGACCCGCAGGGCATGGTCCGCCACACCCAGGAGTGCCGCACCCGCGGCTTCGCCTTCGCCGCCGACCCCTCCCAGCAGCTGGCCCGCCTGGAGGGCGACGACATCCGCGACATCGTCGACGGCGCCGCGTACCTCTTCACCAACGAGTACGAGGCCGCGCTGATCGAGAGCAAGACCGGCTGGGACGCCGAGGAGATCCTCACCCGGGTCGGCACCCGGATCACCACCCTGGGCAGCAAGGGCGTGCGGATCGAGCGCAAGGGCGAGGCGGCGATCCTGGTCGGCTGCGCCGCCGAGGAGGCGAAGGTCGACCCGACCGGCGTCGGCGACGCCTTCCGGGCCGGCTTCCTGACCGGCCTGTCCTGGCAGCTCGACCTGGAGCGCGCCGCCCAGCTCGGCTGCATGCTCGCCACCCTGGTGATCGAGACCGTCGGCACCCAGGAGTACGAGCTGCGCCCGACCGCCTTCCTGAAGCGCTTCGAGGGCGCCTACGGCGCCGAGGCCGCCGCGGACATCCGCGCGCACCTGGTCAAGTAGTCCGCCGGACGACGAGGTAGGCCGAGCCCCGGTCGCCGCCGTAGTCGGCGGCCGGGGCCTCGCCCGCGTACTCCTGGCCGCGCATCCCGCACCAGGCCGGGATGTCCAGCCGGGCCGCCTCGTCGTCCGCGAGCACGGCGACCGTGCCGCCCTCCGGCACCTCGCCGATCCGCTTCGCCAGCTCGATGACCGGCAGCGGGCAGCGCTTGCCCAGCGCGTCGATCACCAGCAGGGGCCCGGCCGCCGGCTCCGGCTCCGGGGCCGACAGGTCCAGCCCGAACGGCGCCCGGACGCCCGCCACCAGCTCCGGCAGCACGGTGAGGAAGCGTTCGACGTCGGCCTCGGCCGTCCCGGGCGGCAGCGAGACCCGGACGTTCCCCTCGGTGAGCACCCCCATCGCGGCCAGCACATGGCTCGGCGTCAGGGTGGAGGAGGTGCAGGAGGAGCCGGAGGAGACCGCGAAGCCCGCCCGGTCCAGTTCGGTGAGCAGCACCTCGCCGTCCACGTACAGGCAGGAGAAGGTGACGATGTGCGGCAGCCGCCGCACCGGGTCGCCGACCACCTCCACCTCGGGCACCAGCTGCGGCACCCGGGCCCGGATGCGTTCCACCAGCGCGTGGAGCCGGGCGTTCTCCCGCGCGGCCTCGGCCCGGACGGCCCGCAGCGAGGCGGCCGCGGCGACGATCGCCGGGACGTTGACGTAGCCGGGCACCCGCCCGCCCTCGCGTTCGTCGGCCGGCAGCGGCGAGGCGTACCGGACGCCCTTGCGCACCGCCAGCACCCCGACGCCGGGCGGCCCGCCCCACTTGTGCGCGCTGGCGGTCAGCAGCGACCAGCCGGCCGGGACGTCCACCCGCCCGACGCTCTGCGCGGCGTCGACCAGCAGCGGGACACCGGCCTCGCGGCAGTGTCCGGCGACCTCGCCGACCGGCTGGACCGTCCCCACCTCGTGGTTGGCGCTCTGCAGGACGGCCAGCGCGGTGTCCGCGCGCAGCAGCGCGGCGAACACGTCCGGGTCGACCCGGCCGGCGCGGTCCACCGGCGCCACCGAGACGGTGCCGCCGCCCGCCTCCTGACGTTCGGCGACGTGCAGCACGCTGGAGTGCTCGACCGCCGAGTGCACCAGGTGGCCGCCGCGCCGCCGGTGGCCGGCCAGCGCGCCCAGCATGCCCAGGTGCACCGCCTGCGTCCCGCTCGCGGTGAAGGCGATCTCGTCCGCCCGGGCTCCCAGGGCCTCGGCCACCGTCTCGCGGGCGGCGTCCAGCAGCATCCGGGCCTGCCGGCCGGAGCGGTACAGCCGGGCCGGATCGGCCCAGCCCTCGTCCAGGGCGGCGGTCAGCGCCTGTCGTGCGACGGGGTGCAGAGGGGCCGTCGAGGCCGCATCGAAGTACACGGTCACATTTAACGACACACCCGGAGGCTTTCCGGTCCGACGACGTCGCTTACCGGCCGTCAGTCGATCACCCCGAATGTCCGCTTCGTCCGCGTCCGACGGACCGTCACCCGCGTGGTTCGAGGTCATCCCCCGATCGGGCGTAAGGACCTCGAATGCCTACGATGACCTGCGGCGCAGCCCCTGCCGGGCCTGATCGGGCGACCGGGCGGCGCGTTACCGGGGGCTGCCCGTCAGGAGCGCATAAGGCTGGAGTAGGGTTTGGCCCGCATAAGCATTCAAACCGTGCCCGTGGACGGGTCGCCGGGGAGGCTCACAATCCTCCGCGGGGCGACGCGAAGGCGGGCGAGACTTCGGGAAGGCGCTACGTGAGTCCCAACGGCTCCGACCGCTCGCCGCGGCGCACGATGCGGCGGAAGCTGCCTCAGGCGCTGGCACTGGGCCTCGTCATCGCGACCGCCACCGGCTGCTCGGCCAACGACCTCCCCAGGCTTGGCCTCCCGAGCCCCGTCACCAAGGAAGGGCCGATGGTCCTCCAGATGTGGCAGGGCTCCTGGATCGCGGCTCTGGTGGTCGGCGTACTGATGTGGGGTCTGATCATCTGGAGCGTGATCTTCCACCGGCGCAGCCGCACCGGCGTGGAGGTCCCCCCGCAGACCCGGTACAACGTGCCCATCGAGGCGCTCTACACCGCGGTCCCCATCATCATCGTGTCGGTGCTCTTCTACTTCGTCGCCCGCGACGAGTCGAAGCTGATCGCCGTCTCCGAGAAGCCGCAGCACACGGTCAACGTGGTCGGCTTCCAGTGGAGCTGGGCGTTCAACTACGAGAACACCGAGAACCCCGACCCGGCCAACAAGGACGCCGCGTACGACGTCGGTACGCCCAAGGAGGTTCCGACCCTCTGGCTGCCGGTCGACGAGTCGGTGCAGTTCCGGCTGACCTCGCGTGACGTCATCCACGACTTCTGGCCCGTCAACTTCATGATGAAGATGGACGTCGTGCCGGGCGTGGTGAACCGGTTCGAGGTCACCCCCACCGTCAAGGGCGAGTACATGGGCAAGTGCGCGGAGCTCTGCGGCACCGACCACTCGCGCATGCTGTTCAACGTCAAGGTCGTCGACCGCGCCGACTACGACAAGCACCTGGCGGACCTCCGGGCCAAGGGCCAGACCGGCGCGTTGCCCTCCGGCATCACGACCATGGGAAGTGAAGAGAAGTGACCATCCTCAACGAGCCCGCCGCGGCCGGCGGGGGCGCCGGGGCCGTCACGGTCGGGGCGCAGCGGACCCGCAAGCCGGGTTCGACCATCATCAAGTGGCTGACCACCACCGACCACAAGACGATCGGCACCCTGTACCTGGGCACGTCGTTCGCCTTCTTCCTGATCGGCGGCATCCTCGCGCTGGTCATGCGCGCCGAGCTGGCTCGTCCCGGGACCCAGATCCTGTCGAACGAGCAGTTCAACCAGGCGTTCACGATGCACGGCACGATCATGCTGCTGATGTTCGCGACGCCGCTGTTCGCCGGCTTCGCGAACTGGATCATGCCGCTCCAGATCGGCGCCCCGGACGTGGCGTTCCCGCGTCTGAACATGTTCGCGTACTGGCTGTACCTCTTCGGTTCGACCATCGCGGTGGCGGGCTTCCTGACCCCGAACGGCGCGGCCAACTTCGGCTGGTTCGCCTACTCCCCGCTGTCGGACGCGGTCCGTTCGCCGGGCGTCGGCGCCGACATGTGGATCATGGGTCTGGCCTTCTCCGGCTTCGGCACGATCCTCGGTGCGGTCAACTTCATCACCACGATCATCTGCATGCGCGCCCCCGGCATGACGATGTTCCGGATGTCGATCTTCGTCTGGAACGTCCTGCTGACCGCCGTGCTGGTCCTGCTGGCCTTCCCGGTCCTGGCCGCCGCGCTGTTCGCCCTGGAGGCGGACCGAAAATTCGGGGCCCACGTATTCGATCCCGCCAACGGCGGGGCGATGCTGTGGCAACACCTGTTCTGGTTCTTCGGCCACCCCGAGGTGTACATCATCGCGCTGCCGTTCTTCGGCATCGTGTCGGAGATCATCCCGGTCTTCAGCCGCAAGCCGATGTTCGGCTACTCCGGCCTGATCGCGGCCACCATCGCGATCGCCGGTCTGTCGGTGACGGTGTGGGCGCACCACATGTACGTCACCGGGCAGGTGCTGCTGCCGTTCTTCTCCTTCATGACCTTCCTGATCGCGGTCCCGACCGGTGTGAAGTTCTTCAACTGGGTCGGCACCATGTGGAAGGGCTCGCTGAGCTTCGAGACGCCGATGCTCTGGACGGTCGGCTTCCTGGTCACCTTCCTCTTCGGTGGTCTGACCGGTGTGCTGCTGGCCTCCCCGCCGATCGACTTCCACGTCTCGGACTCGTACTTCGTCGTCGCCCACTTCCACTACGTGGTCTTCGGCACCGTCGTCTTCGCGATGTTCGCCGGCTTCCACTTCTGGTGGCCGAAGATGACCGGCAAGATGCTGGACGAGCGCCTCGGCAAGATCACCTTCTGGACGCTGTTCTTCGGCTTCCACACCACCTTCCTGGTCCAGCACTGGCTCGGCGCGGAGGGCATGCCCCGCCGCTACGCCGACTACCTGGCCTCGGACGGCTTCACCACGCTGAACACCGTCTCGACCATCGGGTCGTTCGTGCTCGGCGCCTCGATGCTGCCGTTCCTCTACAACGTGTGGAAGACGGCCAAGTACGGCGAGAAGGTCGAGGTCGACGACCCGTGGGGTTACGGCCGTTCGCTGGAGTGGGCGACCTCCTGCCCGCCGCCGCGGCACAACTTCCTCACCCTGCCCCGGATCCGCTCCGAATCCCCGGCCTTCGACCTCCACCACCCGGAGATCGCCGCGCTGGACTACCTGGAGAACCACGGTGAGCCGGCCAAGCACCTCGCCGGCGTGACCCCGGCGAAGTACGACGCCCCGAAGCTGGACAAGGGCAAGAAGGAGGGCGACGTCTGATGAAGGAACAGGGAAAGATCTTCCTCGGCCTGGCCGTCTTCGTCCTCGCGATGGCCGTCACCTACGGCCTGTGGACCAACCACTCGGAGCACGGGATCGAGGCGGCCGGCACCACGGCGCTGTTCCTCGCCTTCGCGCTCTGCGCCTTCATCGGGTACTACCTCGCCTTCACCGCCCGCCGGGTGGACAGCGGCGCGGGGGACAACCCCGAGGCCGAGGTGGCGGACGACGCCGGCGAGCTGGGCTTCTTCGCCCCGCACAGCTGGCAGCCGCTCTCCCTGGCGATCGGCGGTTCGCTGGCGTTCCTCGGAGTGATCTTCGGCTGGTGGCTGCTGTTCTGGTCGATCCCGATCATCCTGATCGGCCTCTTCGGCTGGGTCTTCGAGTTCTACCGGGGCGAGAACCAGAACCAGTAGGTTCCCGGGTTCCGCCGACGACGACAGGGCCGGTCCTCCCGCACGGGGAGGACCGGCCCCGTTGCGTCTCCAGGGTGACGAAACCACTCACCCGGGTGAACGCGGGGTCGCTCCGATGTCGCTTCGGCCAGCCTCGTTCCTACGATCTGAGCAATCGTGCGGACCCTCGGAGGCGTTTCATGGCCGACAGGCGCGGAATCGCAGGTATCGGCGGCATCTCGCTGACCCTCGCAGTACTGGCCCCGCTGGCCGCCTGCTCGTCCGGCGGCGGCGAGGCGGTCGGCCCCCACCGGATCGACGCGGCCGCGTTCGTCCACCTCTCGGCCGAGGGCGGGGGCAAGGTCGACCCCTCCAAGCCGCTCACGGTGACGTCCGTGCCCGGCAGCCGGCTCACCGACGTCACCGTGACCGGCCCGGACGGCCGGGTGGTGGCCGGTCAGCTCGCCGAGGACCAGCACAGCTGGCAGACCACCGGCCGGCTGAAGGCCGACACCGACTACTCGGTGCGGATCGCCGCCGACGACGGCAAGGGCGGCCGCGGCGACACCACGGCGGACTTCAGCACCCTCGCCGCCCAGCGCCTGCTCACCGCCAAGCTGGGCCCGGACTCCTCCGGCAGCGGCATCTACGGCGTCGGCCAGCCGCTCACCGTGCAGCTCTCCGAGGCGGTGCAGGACCCGCAGGCCCGCCAGGAGGTCGAGCGCGTCCTGACCGTCAGCTCCCAGCCCGCCGTCACCGGCGCCTGGTACTGGGTGGGCGACAAGGAACTGCACTTCCGCCCGCAGGAGTACTGGCCGGCCGGCACCACCGTCTCGCTGGCCTTCGACGGCACCGGCGTCCGGATCGAGGACGGCCTCTACGGCGGCGACCGCAGCACGCTGGGCCTGCGGATCGGCGCACGGGTCGAGACGGTGGTCGACGCGGCCGCCCACGTGCTCACCCTCAGCCGTGACGGCGAGCTGGTCCGGAGCATCCCGGTGACCACCGGCAAGCCCGGCTTCGACACCCGCAACGGCGTCAAGGTGGTGCTCGGCCAGGAGCGGTCCGTCCGGATGAACGGCGAGACGATCGGGATAAAGGCCGGGAGCTCGGAGTTCTACGACCTCAACGTGGAGTGGGCCACCCGCGTCACCTGGAGCGGCGAGTACGTCCACGCGGCGCCCTGGTCGGTCCGCTCGCAGGGCCTGGAGAACGTCAGCCACGGCTGTACCGGCATGAGCACCGAGAACGCCAAGTGGTTCTTCCAGAACACCAGGGTGGGGGACCTGGTGACGGTGGTGAACAGCCGCGGCGCCACCATGGAGCCGTTCGGCAACGGCTTCGGGGACTGGAACATCTCCTGGACGGACTGGGTCAAGCACAGTGCCCTCGGAGAGCCCGTCAGCACCACCGCGCCGGCCTCCCAGGCCCACGCCTCGGGGATGATCCGCCCGGAGGCCTGAGGGCCCCTGGAGCGCCTTCTCAGGCCTCCTGGTAGGCCAGCCGCAGGGCGGCGTCCACCGCGGCCAGCGCATCCGCCCGCGGGAGCCCGAGCCGGGTCGCCCGCTCGGCGTACTCGGCGGCGGCCGCGGCGGCCAGCCGGTGCGCGGTGTCGCCGGTGGCCGCGATCAGCGTGCCGCGCCGGCCGTGGGTCTCCACCACGCCGTCCGCCTCCAGTTCCCGGTACGCCCGGGCGACCGTCCCGGCGGCCAGCCCCAGCTCCTCGGCCAGGGCCCGGACGGTGGGCAGCCGCAGCCCGGTCGGCAGTTCGCCGGAACGGGCCCGCTCGGCGATCTGGGCCCGGATCTGCTCGTACGGGGGAGTGGCGGCGGCGGGGTCGACGGACAGCTGCACGGGAGCTCCTGGAGGGTGCGGACGGGGGACGGGAAAGCCCGAGGGCCGCTGACCAGAAGAACTCTGGTCAGCGGCCCTCGGGTGTGACGCTGCGGGGCGTACGGGATCAGTGGTGGCCGTGGCCGCTGGTGATCTCGTGGTGCTCCTCGGAGGTCGGCTTGGGGATCTGGGCGCTGCCGCCGTAGAAGCCGCGGGACAGCTTGGCCCGGGTGCGGCCGAGCAGGCCGGCCTTGCTGGCCACGCCGTTCTCGTCCGTCTGGGCCGGCAGCTCGACCGGCTGGACCTGCTCGTGCGCGGTGAGCTTGTACAGGTCCTTCTGCGGCAGCTGGGCGTGCACCTCGACGAACTCGCCGTGCGGCAGGCGCTTGATGACGCCCGTCTCGCGGCCGTGCAGCACCTTCTCCTTGTCCCGGCGCTGGAGGCCGAGGCACCAGCGCTTGGTGACGATGAAGGTGATGACCGGCACCGCGAAGAAGCCGACGCGGACGAAGTAGGTGATCGAGTTGATCGACAGGTGCAGGTGGGTGGCGAACAGGTCGTTGCCACCACCGACCAGCAGCACCAGGTACAGGCTGATCCAGGCGGCGCCGAGCGCGGTGCGGACGGGCGCGTTGCGCGGGCGGTCCAGGATGTGGTGCTCGCGCTTGTCGCCGGTGATCCAGCCCTCGATGAACGGGTAGACCGCGATCGAGACCAGGACCAGCGGGAAGATCATCAGCGGGATGAAGACACCCAGGTTCAGGGTGTGGCCCCACAGGCCGACCTCCCAGCCCGGCATGACGCGGATCAGGCCTTCGGAGAAGCCCATGTACCAGTCGGGCTGGGCGTCCGTGGACACCTGGTCCGGGCGGTACGGGCCGTACGCCCAGATCGGGTTGATCGTGGCGATCGCCGAGATGGCGGCGATCAGACCGAACACCAGGAAGAAGAAGCCACCGGCCTTGGCCATGTAGACCGGCATCAGCGGCATGCCGACGACGTTCTTCTCGGTCTTGCCCGGGCCCGCCCACTGGGTGTGCTTGTGGTAGAAGACCAGGATCAGGTGCGCCACCAGCAGGCCGAGCATGATGCCCGGGATCAGCAGCACGTGGATCGTGAAGAAGCGCGGCACGATGTCGTGGCCGGGGAACTCGCCCCCGAACAGGAACATCTGGATGTAGGTGCCGACCAGCGGGACGGCGAGGATCGCGCCTTCCATGAACCGGATACCGGTACCCGACAGCAGGTCGTCCGGCAGCGAGTAGCCGAAGAAGCCGTCGAACATGCCCAGGATCAGCAGCAGGAAGCCGAAGACCCAGTTGATCTCACGCGGCTTGCGGAACGCGCCGGTGAAGAACACGCGCATCATGTGCACGAGCATCGCGGCCACGAAGACCAGGGCGGCCCAGTGGTGGATCTGCCGGATCAGCAGACCGCCGCGGACCTCGAAGCTGATGTCCACCGTCGAGGCGTACGCCTCGGACATCCCGATGCCCTTGAGCGGCACGTACGAGCCGTTGTAGACGACCTCGGCCATCGACGGCTTGAAGAACAGCGTCAGGTAGACACCGGTCAGGATGATGATGACGAACGTGTAGAGGCAGATCTCGCCCAGCATGAAGGACCAGTGGTCCGGGAAGATCTTGCGCAGGTTGGCCTTGGCGAGGGAGTAGATCCCCACCCGGCCGTCCGTCCAGTCAGCAGCGGCCTCCCACTTGTTGGCGGGCTTGGCGCGCGTGCTGGCGGGCTTGGCGGCACCGGTGGTGCTGCTCGTACTCATCGAGCACGCTCCCAGTAGCTCGGGCCGACGGGCTCGTCGAAGTCGCCGGTGGCGACCAGGTAGCCCTTCTCGTCAGTGATGATCTTCAGCTGCGGCAGCGGGTGGCCGGCCGGGCCGAAGATCACGCGCGCGCCGTCCGCCAGGTCGAAGGTCGACTGGTGGCAGGGGCAGAGCGCGTGGTGGGTCTGCTGCTCGTACAGGCTGATCGGGCAGCCGACGTGGGTGCAGATCTTGGAGTAGGCGAGGATGCCCTCGAAGGCCTTCTCCCGCGACCGGTCGTCCTTGATGTCGTCCGGCGCGATGCGCACCAGCATCAGGGCGTCCTTGGCGATCGCCTGCTGGAAGTCCTCGTCGTGGACGTGCAGACCCTCGGGCATGGCGAAGGTCAGCGAGCCGATGACGATGTCCTCGGCCTTCATCGGCAGGTTGGTGCTCATGTTGATGAGCTGCAGGGGCTTGGCCGGGGTCGCCTCGTTCCAGCCCGTCTCCTTCAGCTTCTTCTCGGGCAGCGGCCCGAGGTCGCGGAGCAGGACCACGCCGGAGAGCGGGACCAGCGCCATGGAGCCGATGAGGGTGTTGCGGATCATCTTGCGGCGGCCGAAGCCGGACTCGGCGGCACCGGTCTTGAACTGCTCGATGACGTCCGCGCGGACCTCGTCGTCAGCCTCGATCGGGTGGCGCTCGGCCGGCAGCTCGACGTCCGACATCAGCGTGCGGGCCCAGTGGACCGCACCCGCGCCGATCATGAACAGCGCGACGCCCAGGGTCAGGCCGAGCGCGAAGTTCAGCGCGCTGACGTGACCGAGCGGGAAGATGTAGACGATCTTGTCCGGGTCGATGGCCACGTACGAGGCGATGAAGCCGATGGTGGCGAGCATCGAGACCACGAACATCAGCGAGACCTGACGCTCGGCCCGCTGGGCGGCCCGCTCGTCGATGTCGGTGCGGCGGGGCTCGTGGGCCGGAAGGCCCGGGTCGGCGAACGGGTCGCCGTGCGCGGCGACGTCACCGGCGGAGCCGTGTGACTCCGGAAGCTTCTCTTCTGACATGTCGTGGCTCATGACTTCTTGGCCTTGGTGGTGTGGGCGGCGACCCAGATCGCGACCGCGATGAGCGTGCCGAGACCGAAGATCCAGCCGAACAGACCCTCGGTCACCGGACCGAGGCTGCCGAGCGTGAGACCACCGGGGTTGGGCTCATCGGAGGTGGTGTGGCGGACGAAGGCCACGATCTGCTTCTTCTGCTCCTCGGGCATGGTGGTGTCCGGGAACGACGGCATGTTCTGCGGGCCGGTCTGCATGGCCTCGTAGATGTGCTTGGCGTCCACGCCCTCCAGCGACGGGGCGTACTTGCCCTTGGTCAGGGCACCGCCCTGGCCGGCGAAGTTGTGGCACTGGGCGCAGTTGGTGCGGAACAGCTCGCCACCCTTGGAGATGTCGTCCGGGTTGGTCGAGGTGTACTGCTCCGGGGTCGGCGTCACCGGGCCGGGGCCGAGCGAGGCGACGAAGGCGGCGAGCTGGTCGATCTCCGCCTGCGAGTAGATGTTCTTCTTGCGCGGCACCTGGGCGCCGGGCTGCTGGGCCGGCATGCGGCCGGTACCGACCTGGAAGTCGACAGAGGCGGAGCCGACGCCGACCAGGCTCGGACCGTCGCTGCTGCCCTGGCCGTTCAGGCCGTGGCACGAGGAGCAGCCCACGGCGAAGAGCTTCTTGCCCTCATCGATCGCGAGCGACTGCGCGGCGACGTCGGCCTGCGCCTTGTCGGCGGGCGCGAACGCGGCGTACAGCCCCCCGGTTGCCGCCAGGGCGAGAAGTAGGACGACCAGCGCCGCCAATGGGTGGCGCCGTCGTGCGGAGAGCTTTTTCACGGAATAACCCCGGTGTCAGGATCTGGTCGACTGGTGGGTGCACCCGGCGGCCGGTCTGGCCGGCACGAGGCTGCCTGTCTAGGGCTGCGCGCGCGGTCGGTCGGTGGGAGCGTCGCCACCGGCAGAATCGGCCCGACGCCGGTGAGGGCGGGGACCGAAGCCGGTGGCCAGCGACCTGATCAGCTGGTTACTTGATCAGGTAGATGGTCGCGAACAGGCCGATCCACACGACGTCGACGAAGTGCCAGTAGTACGACACGACGATCGCGGCGGTGGCCTGCTCGTGCGTGAAGCGCTTGGCTGCGTACGTCCGTCCCAGGACCAGCAGGAAGGCGATCAGACCACCCGTCACGTGCAGACCGTGGAAGCCGGTGGTCAGGTAGAACACCGTGCCGTACGGGTCGGAGGACAGCGAGAGGCCGTCCTTCTTGACCAGCTCGGTGTACTCGAAGATCTGGCCGCCGATGAAGATCGCGCCCATCACGAAGGTGATGACGAACCACGAGCGGAGCTTCTTCACGTCCCCGCGCTCGGCAGCGAACACGCCGAGCTGGCAGGTCAGCGAGGAGAGCACCAGGATCGTGGTGTTGACCGAGGAGAAGGGCACGTTGAGGGCGTGCGCCTTCTCGGTCCAGAACTCGGCTCCCTTGACGGAGCGGAGCGTGAAGTACATCGCGAAGAGGGCCGCGAAGAACATCAACTCGGAACTGAGCCAGACGATCGTTCCGACGCTGACCATGTTCGGCCGGTTGACCGATCCGTGCGCGTGCCCGGTTTCTACTGCTGTTGCTGTCGCCACGACGGACATTATGTCGGTCCCTTATTCCGTCTTCACGCCGGGGGGTGTCCCTCGGAGTGTCCGGTGCGTGCGGTATGCCCCCCTGGAGGGCGGTGGGGGGCCCCAATGGCGGCTGAGCAGCGGCGTGTCCCTTTTCTGACGGTTCCTCGAAGGGGCCCGCGACCCCGTTGCCCAGCGCGTCGTTGCACGCTTGGCGGAGCCTCCGGGGGTAATGCGCGGGCCCCTTATCGGCCGTACGGGTGGTCTGGACGGGTCCGGGTGACGGGCCGTCCTCCGGGCGGGTGAGTCGCGGGCGCGGCGGCTGAGGAGGAAGGTCCGCGAGGGGGACTCGGCGACGGGTGATCGGGAGTAGCATCCGGATCAGGCGAACGTGGTCCGGATCACACTTGAGGGAGCAGGGCCCATGGCGTACACGACCGACGAGACGCTCACCGTCCTCGTCTACAGCGATGACCGCAACACCCGAGAGCAGGTGCTGACGGCACTCGGCCGCCGGCCCGTCGAGGACCTTCCGGAACTGTCCTACCTGGAGTGCGCAACCACCCCCGCGGTGCTGAAGGCACTGGAGAAGGGCGGCGTGGACCTCTGCATCCTGGACGGCGAGGCGGTGCCGGCCGGCGGGCTCGGGCTCGGCCGCCAGCTCAAGGACGAGATCTACGGCTGCCCGCCGGTGCTGGTGCTGATCGGCCGGCCGCAGGACTCCTGGCTGGCCGCCTGGAGCCGGGCCGACGCCGCGATCTCGCGCCCGGTGGACCCGGTGGCGCTGGCCGAGGCGGTCGCCACCCTGCTGCGGGCGCGGCTGGCCAAGCGGGCGCCCGTCAGCCGCTGAGCGGTGCCGTCTCAGGACTAGAGAAGACGCCGCCGCGGGAACCCCGCCGGTCGATAGGCTGACTCCATCCGTACGGACGTCCCCCCGACGCGGGGAACCCGACAACAGCTGGAGTCAGCCATGGTGAACGTGAACCCTGCGAACGGTGGTACCGCACCCGCGCAGGTGGTCCGCACCTGGCCGGACGTCCTGGCGGCGCTGTTGAAGGGGGAGGACCTCGACCGCTCGGCCACCGCGTGGGCGATGGACCGGATCATGAGCGGCGAGGCGTCCCCCGTCCAGGTGGCCGGGTTCATGGTGGCGCTGCGGGCCAAGGGCGAGACGGTCGACGAGATCACCGGCCTGGTGGACGCGATGTACGCGCACGCCGAGCCGCTGGACATCCCCGGCCCGGCCGTGGACATCGTCGGCACCGGCGGCGACCGGGCCAAGACCGTCAACATCTCCACCATGTCGGCGATCGTCGCGGCCGCGGCCGGCGCCAAGGTGGTCAAGCACGGCAACCGGGCCTCCTCCTCGGCCAGCGGCTCCTCGGACGTGCTGGAGAAGCTCGGCGTCCGCCTCGACCTGTCGGCCCGGCGGGTCGCCGAGATCGCCGAGGAGGTCGGGCTGACCTTCTGCTTCGCGGCCAAGTTCCACCCGTCGATGCGGCACGCCGCCACCGCCCGGCGCGACCTCGGGGTGCCGACCGCGTTCAACATCCTCGGCCCGCTGACCAACCCGGCCAAGGTCACCTCGCACGCGATCGGCTGCTTCGACACCCGGCTCGCCGGACTGATCGCCGGCGTGCTCGCCCGGCGCGGCTCGACCGGCCTGGTCTTCCGGGGCGACGACGGCCTGGACGAGCTGACCATCACCACCACCTCGCAGGTGTGGATCGTGCGGGACGGGACCGTCACCGAGACCGCCTTCGACCCGCGGGACGTCGGCGTCGAGCTGGTCGGCATCGAGGCGCTGCGCGGGGCGGACCCCTCGTACAACGCCGAGGTCGCGCGGCGGCTGCTGGCCGGCGAGCGCGGGGCGGTGAGGGACGCCGTCCTGATGAACACGGCGGCGGCGCTGGTCGCGCTCGACCTGGGTGAGGCGCCGCTCACCGAACAGCTCGCGGCGGGCATGGCGCGGGCCGAGCGGGCCATCGACTCGGGCGCGGCGCAGGAGCTGCTGCGGCGTTGGTCGGAGGCCACCAGCCGGGTGTGAGGCGGTACTTGGGAGCCCGTGCCGGAACGCCGGCGCGGGCTCCTCGGCTGTCCGGATGGTGGATGCCTGTTTGACCACTCGCTGGGCGCGACCTAGAGTCTTGGCCAGGTCATGAGTGACAGCGTCAAGCCCCAGCTTGCTGTCCGGCAACCCTCCGTCCGTGGCGGGGTGCCCTGGGTGAGGACCGGGTCGCTCGGCGAATCGTCCGTGCGGCAAGCGCGGACGCCCGACGACTTAGCACTCCCGGGGTCCCACACCCCCAGAAGGAGTGCATCCTCATGTCGATCGCCACCGAAATCTGCGCCCCCCTCGCCGTCCTCGGCCACGACGTCCAGGTCCCGCTCGCCAGCGGCGAGAAGGTCGGGTACGCGGCCCTCGACTACGCGGCCAGCTCCCCGGCGCTCCAGCGGGTCTGGGACGACGTCTCCGCCTACGCCCCCTACTACGGCAGCGTGCACCGCGGCGCGGGGTACCTCTCCCAGCTGTCCACCGACCTGTTCGAGCAGAGCCGCCGCACCGTCGCCGAGTTCCTCGACCTGCGCGAGGGCGACCAGGTGGTCTTCACCCGGGCCACCACCGACTCGCTGAACCTGCTCGCCTCGGCCGTCCCGGCCGGGACCCGGGTGTTCGCCTTCGAGACCGAGCACCACGCCTCGCTGCTGCCCTGGGCGCACGCCGGGCTCGACGTCCACTACCTGCGCGCGCCGCGCTCGCACGCCGAGGCGGTCGCCGCCCTGGACGCCGCGCTCGCCGAGGCGCCCGAGGGCCCCAAGCTGCTCTGCGTCACCGGAGCCTCCAACGTGACCGGCGAGCTGTGGCCGGTCGCCGAGCTGACCGGGACCGCGCACCGGCACGGCGCCCGGGTGGTGCTGGACGCCGCCCAGCTGGCCCCGCACCACCGGGTCTCGGTGCGCGAGCTGGACGTCGACTGGATCGCCTTCTCCGGCCACAAGATCTACGCGCCCTTCGGCGCCGGCGTGCTGGCCGGCCGGGCGGACTGGCTGGACGCGGCCGACCCGTACCTGGCCGGCGGCGGGGCGACCCGGACGGTGGCCCGGGGGACCGACGGCTCGGTGGCCGTCCAGTGGCACTCCGGTCCGGCCCGGCACGAGGCCGGCTCGCCGAACGTCATCGGCGCCTACGCGATCGCCTCGGCCTGCCGGGCGCTGAGCGAGGCGGGCTTCGACGTGCTGGAGGCCCGGGAACGGCAGCTGATCGCCCGGCTGACCGCCGGGCTGGCGGAGATCCCGCAGGTCAAGGTGCTGACCCTGTTCGGCGCCGAGGCGGCCCGGGTGGGCGTGCTGTCCTTCGTCGTCCAGGGCTGGAACAGCTCGCACTTCTCGGCCGCGCTGTCCGCCGAGTACGGCATCGGGGTCCGCGACGGCCTGTTCTGCGCGCACCCGCTGCTGCGCACCCTGCTCGGGGACGAAGAGGTCTCCCCCTCCGAGTGCGGGGCGCCCGAGCCGTCGCTGCCCGGCGAGCGCAGCCTGAACGCGATCCGGGTGAGCTTCGGGGCCGGGACCCCGGACGAGCACGTCGACCGCTTCCTGACCGCCGTGCGCGAGCTGGTCACGGACGGTGCCGCGTGGAACTACCGCAACGAGGGCGGGCGCTGCGTCGCCACCGTGCAGGTCGACCGGGGGCGTCAGCAGGGCTGAGGGGCCCGGTCTGCGGGGCCGAGGGGCCTACTCGTCCAGGCCGAGGGCGAAGGCGGCCTCGAGGTCGTGCTGGGAGTAGGTGCGGAAGGCGATCTGGGTCTCGGTGTGGGCCACGCCCGGGACCTTGTTCAGCCGGCCCGGGATGACCGCGGCCAGATCGTCGTGCCGGCGCACCCGGACCATCGCCACCAGGTCGTAGCCACCGGTCACCGAGTACACCTCGCTGACGCCCTCGATGGCCGCGATGGCTTCGGCGATCTCCGGGATGCGGTCGACACTGGTCTTGATCAGGACGATGGCGGTGATCACTGTTCGGGCTCCTTTGTGGGGTGCCGCCAGCGTATCGGGCGTCAGCCGGGTCGTCTCGGGGGGTGGCTGACCGCCGTGCAGGCGTAGAGGAAGCCCGCCGAGAAGCCGATCACGTGAACCAGATAGGCCACCCCGGGCCCGGCCGAGTGGACCGACCACCACTGCAGGGCGAACCAGAGGCCGAGCACCAGCCAGGCCGGGAAGCGCAGCGGCAGGAACAGCAGCAGCGGGACGAGCGTCGTCACCCGGGCGCGCGGATGGAAGCGCAGGTAGGCGCCGAGGACGGCGGAGATCGCGCCGGAGGCGCCGATCAGCACCCGGGTGGAGCCCGGGGAGTGCGCCTCGGCGAGGGCGAAGCCGTACGTGGCCAGGCTGCCGGCGGCCAGGTAGAAGACGGCGAACCGGGCCCGGCCCAGCCGCCGTTCGACGGTGGGGCCGAAGACGTGGAGGAAGAGCAGGTTGCCCAGCAGGTGCAGCCAGCCGGCGTGCACGAAGAGCCCGGTGAGGACGGACAGCGCCGGGTGCTTGCCCGGGGTGGGCGCGGCCGGGCAGCCCGGGGCCGGGTCGGGGGCCTGGGCCAGCTGCTCGGCGGTCAGCGGGCGGCCGGCCAGCACCTCGGTGGGGATGACGCCCCAGCGCTGCTCGTACCGCTGCTCCGCGCAGAGCCGGGACTGGCCGGTGCCGTACAGCGGGTTGAGCCCGGCGGCCGGGCCCAGCAGGAACACCAGGGTGTTGACCGCGATCAGGGCGTAGGTGACCGCCGGGGCGGGCACGGACGGGTGCTCGCCCCGCGCGTCGGTGTGCCCGGGGGCCGTCAGTGCCATGCGGCCAAGCATCCCTCCGTGTCGGGCGTGTGACACGGCCTTGTACGGCAGGTGGACTAGCCCGCTCGTTCTCCTGACTGGTGGCCGGGATGGTTGCCTCAGGCAATAGGCTTGGGGCGGGCAATCCCGCCTCCCGCCGCCGACGCCGGGGCTCCGGGGGGAGCGCCTAGCCCACCCAGGGACCACCCGAGAGGACCCCCGATGACCGTCCCCGCCCTGACCGCCGAGACGCGCTGGCGCTGCACCCTGTGCGGAAACCTCACCCGCTTCGACGTGACCCGCACCGCGCGGGTCACCGAGTTCCTGCACTTCGACCTGGCCGGCGAGTCCAAGGTCGAGGAGACCGAGGTGCTGAGCGAGACGATCGAGTCGGTGCGCTGCCGCTGGTGCAACGCCGTGGACCAGGTCGAGCTGGTGGCCCGTCCGGGCGCCGAGAACGCGGAGGCCTCCGCCGACCAGGGCTGACGCCCGACGGCGCGGGGGCGGGTGCGCGGCGCGCCTGCCCGCCGCGCTGGGACAATACAGACAGGACGCACGGAGCGTGACGACAGGGCGGCGGCCGCGGGCCGTGACCCCGTAGGACCAGGATCGGAGCCGAGGACGTGGTGGACGCAGCGAGGGAGCCCGCCGAAGCGCAGGGGCTTCAGCCCGCTGCGGCCGTGCAGGCGCGGGCCGCCGACGCGGCTCCGTCCGAGCCCGCGGCCGTCGGCGGGGCGGCGGGTTCCGATGAGTCGGTGGGCTCCGGCGGGGCGGCGGGTTCCGGCGAGGTGGCGGGTTCCGGCGAGGTGGCGCCGGAGCGTGGTGCCGAGAAGCTGGACCGGCCGCTGCCCGAGGGCGTGCGCCGGCGCGTGGTCGGCCTGGCCTCGGACGCGCTCGGCGGGCTGCCGCCCGGCGAGCTGCCGCAGAGCCTGCGCCAGTACGTCAAGTTCACCCCGGCCCGGCGGGCCAAGTACGCGGCCACGGCGCTGGCCGCGGCGCTGGAGTCGGAGCCGGCGTTCCGGGTGCGGATAGCGGAGCGGCTGAGGCTGGGCCAGCCGGACCTGGTGAAGGCGTTGGAGTCGGGCAGCGTTCCGGGCGCCGCCGATCCGATGGACGTCGCGGCCGCCGCCTACCTGGTGCGGTCGGCCGGCTGGAGCCGGCTGGTGGCCGAGGCCGGGGAGGAGGCCGAGCGGGCCGGCGCCGAGGGCGCGGCCGCCGAGGCCACCCGGCTGGCGGAGAAGTTGCAGGCGGAGCTCGCCGAGCTGCGGTCCGCCGCCCGGGCGGACCTGGAGCGGCAGCGCGCGGAGTCCGAGGACGTCCGCCGGGAGGCCGAGTCGCTGCGGAAGAAGGTGCGCTCGCTGGAGAGCGACACCCGCCGGGCGCAGGCCGAGACCAGGCGGCTGACCGCCGAGCTGGAGGCCGCGAGGGCGCAGGCGGCCGCCGAGCGTGGCGCCGCGGAGTCCGAGGCGCGGCGGCTGCGGCACCGGGTCGGCGAGCTGGAGACGGCGGCCGAGCAGGGCCGCCGGTCGGCCCGCGAGGGCCGCAGCGTCGAGGACATGCGGCTGCGGCTGCTGCTGGACACGGTGCTGCAGTCGGCGCAGGGGCTCCAGCGGGAGCTGGCGCTGCCGGTCTCCCAGATCCGGCCGGGGGACCTGGTGGAGGCGGTGGTGCCGGGTGCGGCCTCGCCGCACGACGTGGCCCGGCGCGGTCTGGCCGACGACGATCCGGCGCTGCTGGACCAGCTGCTGGCGATCCCGCAGGTGCACCTGGTGGTGGACGGCTACAACGTGACCAAGACGGGCTATCCGACGCTGCCGCTGGAGCAGCAGCGGATCCGGCTGCTGGGCGGGCTGGCGATGCTGGCCCAGCGCACGCAGGCGGAGGTCACCTGCGTGTTCGACGGGCAGGACCTGGACGTTCCGGTGATCATGGCGCCACCGCGCGGGGTGCGGGTGCGGTTCAGCCGGACCGGCGAGACCGCGGACGAGCTGATCCGCCGTCTGGTGCGGGCCGAGCCGCAGGGTCGTCCGGTGGTGGTGGTGTCCACCGACCGGGAGGTCGCGGAGGGCGTGCGGAAGGCCGGCGCGCGCCCCGTGGCTTCCGTTCTGCTGCTGAACCGGCTGGCGCGGCCCTGACGGCTGCCGCGGTGGGATGAGGCCTGGTCAGCGCCCGGTTTGCGGCGGTGTGCACATCCAGTGAAGCCTGCGGGGGAAGTGGAGTTCACGCCTTCGGGGGAGTGGCAAAACCCGTGGATCTTCCCTAGGGTGTGGCGTCAAACCTATTTTCCGGATTCTCACCTGATCGGGTGAGGCCGATGGAAGAAGGAGCAATTCCCTTGGCCTCCCACCGCCGTCCCAAGCAGCCGAGCCGCGCCCGGGTCTCCGTGCTCACCGCTGCCGCGGCGACCGCGGTCGCCCTCTCCGCGCAGGTCGCCGCGCACGCCGCGCCCCAGCCGAGCAAGACCGACGTCAAGGCGCAGATCGACCAGCTCCAGCAGGACCAGGAGCAGGCGGCGGAGAAGTACAACGGCGCCAAGGAGCGGGCCGACCAGCTCCGCAAGCAGTCCGACCAGCTGCAGGACAAGGTGGCCCGCAGCCAGGACGAGATGACCCAGCTCCAGACCGGCCTGGCCGGCGTGGCGGGCGAGCAGTACCGCACCGGCGGCATCGACCCGTCCGTCCAGCTGATGCTCTCCTCGGACCCGTCGGGCTACCTGGAGAAGGCGTCCAGCGCCCAGCAGGCCAGCGCCAGCGAGTCGGAGGCGCTCAAGGGACTGCTGGACCAGCAGCGCCGGCTGGACCAGGAGAAGTCCGAGGCCGCCGCCGTCCTGGCCTCGCTCGACTCCACCACCAAGGACCTGAACCAGGCCAAGACGGACGTCAACCAGAAGCTGAAGGCCGCGCAGGACCTGCTGAACTCGCTCAGCGCCTCCGACCGCGCCGCGCTGCGGGCCCAGCAGCAGCAGGACGACCGCGCCTCGCGCGGCAGCGACCGTGCCGACCTCGGCAGCCTCCCGCAGGCCGGCGGCTACGCGGGCGTGGCCGTGGCCAAGGCGATGAGCAAGCAGGGCTCGCCGTACGTGTGGGGCGCCACCGGCTCGACCACCTTCGACTGCTCGGGCCTGATGGTCTGGGCGTACGGCCAGGCCGGCGTCTCGCTGCCGCGCACCTCGCAGGAGCAGGGCAACGTCGGCACCAAGGTCTCGCTGGACCAGGCCCAGCCGGGCGACCTGGTCATCTACGGCGCCGACCGGCACCACGTCGGGATGTACATCGGCAACGGCATGGTGGTGCACGCGCCGCACACCGGCGACGTGGTGAAGGTGATGAAGGTCGACGCGATGCCGATCAACACGATCCGCCGGGTCTGACGGCCCGACACGCCCGAAGGGCCCCGTCCGGGCCTGTGATCCACGCCACCCTCCGACCGGGGGTGGCGTTCGGGTTTTGTCCGCAGCGCGAGTCCCCGGTGAAGAGTGATCAGCTTTGCGTACGGCGGTGATCACTATGTGTCATATTCACAAAAGAACTTTGGTCTTCTTCCGTCTTTTTTCTGACAAGGATTTGAACGGATCACGGTTCAGTTACTAGGGTCGTGCCCCGAACCACCGCACTCCCGATCGCCCAGCCAGGGTGACGGCGGTGGTTTCCGTCGAGTTCGTGACGCAGCGGGGCGGGCCCAGTGCCTGCCCGACGGGGAGCCCAGCAGTCGGGGGTGCTGTCGAACGGAGCCGGGGAACCACGTTCCTCCGGGGTGAATCGGCGCCAGGTCGGCCGGTGGAACGGCCGTGAGGCGTCGTAGGGCACGCTTCCGGCCCGAACCCGTCAGCTCACCCGGTAGACGGCGTAGGAAGAAGGAGTCCGCCTTCGTGGCGTCCCATCGTCGTCCCAAGCCCGCCAGTCGCACCCGGGTCTCGATCCTGACCGGCTTCGCCGCGGCGGCCGTCGCGCTGTCCGCGCAGTCCGGCGCCCACGCCGACCCGCAGCCGACCAAGGACCAGGTCAAGGAGCAGGTCGACCAGCTCAACGAGCAGGCCGAGGTCGCGACCGAGAAGCTCAACGCCGCCCAGGAGAAGCAGCAGCAGCTGCAGAAGCAGGTCACCGACCTGCAGGACCAGGTGGCGCGGCAGCAGGGGCAGGTGACCGACCTCCAGGGCGGCCTGGCCGAGATCGCCGGCGAGCAGTACCGCAACGGCGGCATATCCCAGACCGTCCAGCTGATGTTCTCCGCCAGCCCGGACACCTTCCTGAGCCAGGCCGACACGCTGAACCAGGCCGGCGGCACCCAGAAGGGCCAGCTCAAGCAGCTCCAGGACGAGCAGCGCAAGCTCGACCAGGTGCGCTCCGAGGCCCAGGGCAAGCTCGCCGAGATGGAGACCACCACCCAGCAGCTGAAGAGCGCCAAGGACGAGGTCCAGGGCAAGCTCAAGGCCGCGCAGGACCTCTTCAACACCCTGTCCGAGCAGGAGCGCCAGGCGATCCGCGCGGCCGAGGAGAAGGCCGCCGCCGAGGCCAAGGCGAAGGCCGACGCCGCCGCGAAGGCCGCCCAGCAGCAGGCGGCGGCCCAGCAGGCCGCCGACCGCTCCTCCCGCGACAACAGCCGCACCGACCTGAGCGCGTCGCAGGCCCCCGCCGCGCCGGTCACCAAGCCGAGCGCCGGCAGCTCGCGCGGCGCCGCGGCGCTGTCCATCGCCGCCTCCAAGATCGGCAGCCCGTACGTCTACGGCGCCTCCGGCCCCGGCTCCTTCGACTGCTCGGGCCTGATGGTCTGGGCGTTCAACCAGGTCGACGTCTCGCTGCCGCGCACCTCGCAGGAGCAGGCCCACGCCGGTACCCGGATCGGCACCGACCTTTCCCAGGCCCAGCCCGGCGACCTGCTGATCTTCTACGGGGACGCCCACCACGTCGGCATCTACGCGGGCAACGGCCAGGTGCTGCACGCGCCCAAGCCGGGCGCGTCGGTCCGCTACGAGGCCGTCGGCAACATGCCGCTGACCTCCATCGTGCGGGTCTGATCCCCGCTCAGGCCCTCCCAGGCCCGGCCTTCCACCACGGAAGGCCGGGCCTGCGGCTTTTCCGGCGCATCGGACTGATGTCCGATTGCGGGTCAAATATTCGGGTTGGCAGGGGTTTGGACTCGGTTGCCCGGACTCGCTAACGTCTGCCACCGGACTCCGCTTCCAGGGCCGCCCGCGTTGGGGCGGCGGCGGGGCCCACCGCCGGATCGGAGCCGCTGCCGCCATGCCCGTGCACCGTCGTTCCCAACTGCTCGCCCGTGCGCTGGTGCTGACCGCGGCCGCCGCCACCGCCCTGGGTGTGACGACGGGCGGCAGCGCCCAGGCCGCCCCCGCCGCGCCGGACACGCCCACCCGCAAGGACGTCAAGGCGCAGGTGGAGCAGCTCTACGGCGAGGCCGAGCAGGCGTCCGAGAAGTACAACGCCGCCCAGGAGGCGCAGCAGCGGCTCCAGGGCGAGACGACCGTCCTCCAGGGCGAGATCGCCGTCGCCCAGGACCAGCTCAACCAGTTGCGCGGCGACCTCGCCACCGTGGCCGGCGCCGAGTACCGCGGCGGCGGCATGGCCCAGACCGTCCAGCTGATGCTCTCCACCGACCCGGAGGGCTACCTGTCCCGGGCCCGCACCCTCGACCAGGCCGCCGAGCGGCAGCAGGAGACCCTGCACGAACTGGCCACCCGCCAGCGCCGGCTCGACCAGCGCCGCACCGAGACCGCCGGCAAGCTCGCCGAACTCGACCAGGCCCGCCGCTCGCTCGCCGACAGCAAGCAGCAGATCCAGCAGCGGCTCACCGAGGCCCAGCGGCTCCTCAACAGCCTGGGCGTCGCCGAGCGGGCCCGGATGGCCGCCCAGGACGCCCGGGAGGCCGAGCAGCGCGCCACCCGGGGCACCGACCGGCTGGACCTCGGCACGGCCCCGCCCGCCTCCGAGCGCGGGGCGGCCGCGCTGGCGGCCGCGGTGCGGATGATCGGCTCGCCCTACCTCTACGGATCCACCGGGCCCCGCGCCTTCGACTGCTCCGGTCTGATGTACTACAGCTGGCGGCAGGCCGGAGTGACCCTGCCGCGCACCTCGCAGGCCCAGGCGTACGCCGGGCAGCGGGTCAGCCTCTCCGAAGCGCGGCCGGGAGACCTGGTGATCTTCTACCGGGACATGCACCACGTCGGGATGTACGCCGGCGGCGGGGTGATCGTGCACGCCCCCTACCCGGGCGCCAAGGTCCGCTACGAGAGCGTCAACGCGATGCCGGTCGCGGGGGTGGTCCGGCTCTGAGCCCGGCACCGTCCGACCCCGACGCCCCCCACCCGATAGACGATGCCCCCCACCCGATAGACGGCGCCCGCCGGACGCTGTCCCGGCGCGGTGCGCTGCTGCTCGCGGCCGGCGGGCTGGCCCAGCTGTCGCTGCCGCCGGCGGCCCCGGCGGCCCCCTCCGCGGCCGGGCGGGCGTCGGACCGGTGGGCGTCGGACCGGCGGGCCGAGGTGGCCGCGCTGCTGGACGCGCGGGCCCGGGCGTTGCCCTCCTGGTCCGGACCGGCGGCGATCGAGGCCGGCTACCGCAACCTGGTGCTCGGCGCGGACGCCGGACCGGAGCGGCTCACGGCCGCCGCCGACCTGGCGGTCCGGATCACCGGGTACGACGACTACCCGGTGGTGTACCCGCGCCGGATCGACCTGGTCCTGGCCGGCGGCGGCTGGCGGGTCGACCGGGAGGAGAGCGCGAGCGGGCCCCCGGCGCTCTGGGACCTCGGCTCCGCCCGGTCCGCGGCGGGCGCGCACTGCCTGGTGCTCGGACTGGCCGACGGGCCCGACCCGGCCGGTCTGGTCGCGGTGGCCGACCGGGCCGCACCCGCCGTGAGCGAGGTCTGGGGCACCGGCTGGGCGGGCCGCCTGCTGCTCGAAGTACCCGCCACCGCCGAGCAGTTCGCCCGGCTGCTGGAGGTCGACCCGGCGGGCTGGGCGGGCATGGCGGCGGTCACCTCGGCCGCCCCCGGCGCGCCCTGGCACACCCCCGCCGACCGGGTGCTGGTCAACCCCGGCACGTTCGGGCGGCTCAGCGACTTCGGCCGGCAGGTGGTCGTCACCCACGAGGCCACCCACGTCGCGACCAGGGCCGACACCCGGGCCTGGACACCGCTCTGGCTCTCCGAGGGCGTCGCCGACTGGACCGCCTACCGGGGCTCCGGCCGGCGCCCGCAGCAGATCGCCCCCGAGCTGGCCCGGGACGTCGCCGCCGGCCGGCTGCCCACCGCGCTGCCCGCCGACCGGGACTTCACCGCGGGGGCCGACGGCATCGCCCAGGCGTACGAGCAGGCCTGGCTCGCCTGCGAGCTGCTCGCCCGGCGCTACGGGCCCGAGCGGCTCGTGGCGTTCTACCGGGCGGTCGGCGCGGCCGACGGGGAGGGGGCGGACCGGGACCACCGGCTGGACCGGCTGCTCCGGGCCGGACCGGGCGTCGGCCTGGCCGAGTTCACCCGGCTCTGGCTGGACGAGGTGGCCGCGCTGCGCGATTAGGTCCTGTCCGGCGTCGCGGGCCCGGCAGGATCGGCCGGACAGAGCCTGACGGCGCGCGCGGCGTTCAGCGCCGCTGCCTGGCCGGGGTGCCGGGCCGCTGCCTGGCCGGGGTGCTGGGCCGGTCGATGCCGTCCAGCAGGTCCTGCTCGTAGGCGATGCCGGGGCGCACCGGGTAGGCGCCGGCGGGCACCGGCTCGGGCTTGGCCAGCACCACCGTCGCCGGGAGCTGTGCCGGGCCGCGGGTGGCGCGCCAGAGCCGGACGCAGGAGAGCACGGTGGCGGCCAGCAGCAGCAGGTTGCGCAGGCTGAGCACGGTGACGCCCCAGGGTTCGCTGGCGAGGATCCGGCTGAACATCAGCGGGAACTCGGCCAGCGTCAGCGGGCAGGCGAGCAGGATCAGCAGGGCCACCGGCCGCTGGCTGCTGTTGCGCACGGTCAGGCAGACGGCGGCGACGCCGATCAGCCAGACCAGGTACTGCGGGCTGATCACCCGGCTGGTGACGGTGAAGATGAGCAGCGCGCTGAGCGCCGCGTCGTACATGGTGGCCGCGTTGCGGCGCTTGGCGGTGAAGCGCCAGAGCAGCAGCCAGGCGAAGCCCAGCACGGTGCCGGCCATCATCACCTTGCTGATCACGGGGACCCACGGCCCGAGCATCTCCGGGGAGCCGTAGTTCATGGTGACCCTGCCGTCCCAGGCGTCCGCGAGCCGGGCGAAGTGCAGCGGCAGCGCGCCGAGCGACTCCACCTCGATGCCGCGCTCCTTCTGGAAGGCGAGGAAGCCGAAGGCGCCGTTCATCCCGGCCGCGAGCAGGAAGCCCACCGAGACGGCGGTGGCCGCGGCCAGCGTCCAGGCGCGGCGGGTGCGGCGGCCGGAGGGGGTGCCGATCAGGGCGAGCAGCGGCCAGATCTTGATGATCCCGCCCAGGCCGAGCAGCATCCCGCCGATCGCCGGGCGGCGGATCAGCGCCAGCAGGCCGGCCAGGGCGATCGCGGTGACGATGATGTCCAGCCGGTTGTAGACCATCGGGCCGAGCAGCGGCACGGCCACCACCCACATCCAGGCGCCGGTCAGTGCCCGGCCCCGGCGCAGTCCGGTGCGGACCAGCAGGGCGGTGGCGGCGACGTCGGCGATCCCGCAGATCACCCAGAAGGAGACCAGGTACGACCAGGGCAGCAGGCCGGGCAGCAGGATCACCAGGGCCGCGCCGGGCGGGTACTGCCAGGTCACGTCGTCGAACGGGAAGGTGCCGGTCTGCAGGACGCCGTACCAGGCGTGGTAGATCATCCAGACGTCGGCGGTGATGTCCCCGCCGAGCCCCTTGACCACGCCGGTCATCAGCAGCACCAGCACCGTCCGGGTGGCCACCCAGGTGGCGCCGAGTGCGGCGAGCGCCCCGAACGGCCGGCCGGGGGCACGGGCCGGCTCCTGCCGGGCGGCCGGCGTCGGGCCGGGGCCGGCGGCGCCGCTGGGTGTACCGGACTCGGTGGCCGGGGCCAACTCCACTGCGCTCCCTCGTTCGTCTCGGACGTCCCACCGGAGGCGCCGCGCGACGGACGCCCGGGCGGTCGGAGGGGCGGGCACGGCACGCTGGGCCGGGCCGCCACCGGCCGCCTAGGTTCTAGGACTGACCCGGGGGTGAAACGGTTGCCGTGCGCGGATCCGTTCCCGGCGGGTCATGGTGTTGACCTATCGTACGGATCACCCAGCGGTACACCGAGCACCCCCCGACAAGCGAGCCGTGGCCTGAATGCACCGAACCTTGATCGTCACCAACGACTTCCCGCCCCGCCCCGGCGGCATCCAGGCCTTCGTGCACAACATGGCTGTGCGTCAGCCCGCCGGGAGCATCGTGGTGTACGCCTCCACTTGGCGGGACGGCAGCGAGGTGGCCCGCTTCGACGCCGAGCAGCCGTTCCCGGTGATCCGGGACCGGACGAAGGTGATGGTTCCCACACCGCGGGTCACCCGGCGGGCCGCCGAGATCCTGCGGGCGGAGAAGTGCGACTCGGTCTGGTTCGGCGCCGCCGCCCCGCTCGGGCTGATGGCGCCCGCGCTGCGCCGGGCCGGTGCGGCGCGGCTGCTCGGCATGACCCACGGGCACGAGGCCGCCTGGGCCCAGCTGCCGGCCGCCCGGCAGCTGCTGCGGCGGATCGGCGCGGGCACCGACGTGCTGACCTACCTGGGGGAGTACACCCGGTCCCGGATCGCGGGCGCGGTCGGGCCGCAGGCCGCGGCCCGGATGGTGCAGCTGCCGCCGGGCGTGGACGAGACGACCTTCCACCCGGGCTCGGGGGGCGCCGAGGTGCGTCGCCGGCTCGGGCTGGCGGACCGGCCGGTGGTGGTCTGCGTCTCCCGGCTGGTGCCGCGCAAGGGCCAGGACACGCTGATCGAGGCGATGCCGCAGATCCTCGCCGACGTGCCGGACGCCGTGCTGCTGATCGTCGGCGGCGGCCCGTACCGGGCGGACCTGGAGAAGCTGGCCGACGCCAAGGGGGTCCGGGCCTCGGTGCGCTTCACCGGCTCGGTGCCGTGGGAGGAGCTGCCCGCCCACTACGGGGCCGGGGACGTCTTCGCGATGCCCTGCCGGACCAGGCGCGGGGGGCTGGACGTCGAGGGCCTGGGCATCGTCTACCTGGAGGCCTCGGCGACCGGTCTGCCGGTGGTCGCCGGCGACTCCGGCGGCGCGCCGGACGCGGTGCTGGAGGGCGAGACCGGGTACGTGGTGCCGGGCGGCTCGGCCGCCGCGGCAGCCGAGCGGATCGTCCGGCTGCTGGGCGACGAGGAGCTGCGGCGGCGGATGGGCGAGGCCGGGCGGCGCTGGGTGGAGCGCTCCTGGCGCTGGGACCTGCTGGCCGGGCGGCTGACCTCGCTGCTGGCGGCCTAGACCGGGCTCGGACCCGTGAGCGGGCCCCGTCTCCTTCGCCGGAGGCGGGGCCCGCACCCGGCTACTTCTGGTAGATCGCCTCGATGTCGGCGGCGAAGTCCTTCAGCACGAGGTTGCGCTTGAGCTTGAGGGAGGGCGTCAGGTGGCCGCTCTCCTCGGAGAACTCGGTGTCCAGCAGGCGGAACTTCTTGACCGCCTCGGCGTGCGAGACGGCCGCGTTGCCGTCGTCCACCGCGGCCTGGAGGGCGGCCAGCAGGTCCGGATCCTGGCTCAGCTCGGCCACCGTGGCGGTGGCGGGCTTGCCGTTGAGCTCCTTCCACTTGGGGAAGAAGTCCGGGTCGACGGTGACCAGGCAGGCCACGAAGGGCTTGCGGTCGCCGACCACCATGACCTCGCCGACCAGTGCGTGCGCCCGGATGCGGTCCTCGATCACGGCCGGGGCGACGTTCTTGCCGCCCGCGGTGACGATGATCTCCTTCTTGCGGCCGGTGATGGTCAGGTAGCCCTCGGAGTCGAGCGAGCCGAGGTCGCCGGTGGCGATCCAGCCGTCCTTGAGGGTGTCGGCGGTGGCCTGCGGGTTGTTCCAGTAGCCGGTGAAGACGTGCGGGCCCTTGAAGAAGACCTCGCCGTCCTCGGCGATCCGCACCGAGGCACCGGGGACCGGCTGGCCGACCGTGCCGATCTTCGGCTTGTCCCACGGGTTGAAGGCGGTGGCCGCGCAGGTCTCGGTCAGGCCGTAGCCCTCCAGGACGGTGAAGCCGATGCCCCGGTAGAAGTGGCCCAGCCGCTCGCCGAGCGGGGCGCCGCCAGAGATGGCGTGGGTGGCCCGGCCGCCGAGGGCCGCACGCAGCTTGCTGTAGACCAGCTTGTCGAAGACCGCGTGCTTGATCCGCAGGCCCAGGCCCGCGCCGCCGGCGTCCAGCGCCCGGCTGTAGGCGATCGCGGTGTCGGCGGCCTTGTCGAAGATCTTGCCCTTGCCGTCGGCCTGGGCCTTGGCGCGGGCGGTGTTGTAGACCTTCTCGAAGACTCTCGGCACGCCCAGGATCAGGCTCGGCTTGAAGGCGGCCAGCTCGGTGGTGACGTCCCTGACGTCGGAGACGTGGCCCAGCTTGATCGGCGCCATCGCGGTGGCGATCTCGGCGATCCGGCCGAGTACGTGGGCCAGCGGCAGGAACAGCAGGACGGAGCTGTCGCCGGTGCGGAACAGCGGGGCCAGGCGCTCCACCACGTTGCCGCACTCGGCGAGGAAGTTGGCGTGCGTCAGCTGACAGCCCTTCGGGCGGCCGGTGGTGCCCGAGGTGTAGACGATGGTGGCGATCGAGTCGGCGGTCGCGGTCGAGCGGCGCTCCTGCACCGTCTCGTCCGGGACGTCCTTCCCGGCCTCGGCCAGCGCGGCGATCGCGCCGCCCTCGATCTGCCAGGTGTGCTTCAGCCCGGTGAGCCGGCCGCGGACCTCGTCGACCACCTTGACGTGCTGGTCGGTCTCGGTGACGACGGCGACCGCGCCGGAGTCGCCGAGGATCCACTCGACCTGCTCGGCGGAGGAGGTCTCGTATACCGGGACGGTGATCGCGCCGGCCGTCCAGATCGCGAAGTCCAGCAGCGTCCACTCGTACCGGGTGCGGGACATGACGCCCACCCGGTCGCCCGGCTCGATGCCCGCGGCGATCAGGCCCTTGGCGGCGGCGTGCACCTCGGCCAGGAACTGCACCGCGGTCAACTCCTGCCAGCGGCCGTCCACCTTCCGGCTGAGCACCGCGACGTCCGGGTGCTCCGCCGCGTTCCGGTGCACAGGGTCGGAGAGATTACCGCCGCCGGGTACCTGATAGAGAGCCGGAAGGCTGAAGTCGAGCAAGACTGCTCCTCGTTCGCGACGCTGCGGGACGGCAGGACGTTACTGCCCGGTAGGCAGCTTCGACCAGGGGGGTCGGCTCCGGTGTTCGAAGTGTCACACCCGGCCGGGTCCGACCAGGCCGTGACCGGGTCGTTCGAATGGCACCCTACGACAGCCCCGAGGTGACCGGCCGGTAGCATGCCCCGCCGACCGGCGCCGGGCCCCCGCCGAGCCGCGGCCCGCGCGGCCGAGCCGATCGCTGGTCGCGGTAGCCTGCTCCGGGCGGACAAGGCCGAGCACGCTCGACCGGACCGGCAGGCAGAGGGACGACGCGGAGGGCCATTCCATGGCGGAGCACACCAGGTCGAGCATCACCATCGACGCGACCCCGGCCACGGTCATGGCCGTGATCGCCGACTTCGCCGCCTACCCGGCCTGGACCGGCGAGGTCAAGGAGGTCGAGGTCCTGGAAGCCGGCGAGGACGGCCGCGCCGCCCAGGTCCGCCTGCTGCTCGACGCCGGCGCCATCCGCGACGAGCACGTCCTCGCCTACACCTGGGACGGCGACCGCGAGGTCGGCTGGACCCTCGTGCGCAGCCAGATGCTCCGCTCGCTGGACGGCTCCTACTCCCTCGCCCCGCTCTCCGGCAGCCGCACCGAGGTGACGTACCAGCTCGCCGTGGACGTCAAGATCCCGATGCTCGGCATGATCAAGCGCAAGGCCGAGAAGGTCATCATCGACCGCGCCCTGGCCGGTCTGAAGAAGCGCGTCGAGGACGCCGACGGCAAGAAGCCCGTCCAGGGCTGACGCGGCGGAACGGGGGCCGACGGCATGACGGCGACACGCACCATCCTGGTCAGCGGCGACGCGGGCGCGCCCGTGGTGGCCGCCGCCACCGCCCTGCACGCCGCCCGGCGCGGCCACCGCACCTGGCTGCTGGCCGCCGACGACCCGCACCGCGCCCTGGACGGCGTCCTCGGCACCCGCCTGGAGCCCGAACCGGCCCGCTACGCACCCGGCCTGACCGTCTCCCGGATCGACGAGCAGGCCGCCTTCCGGTACGCCGCCGGCGAGCTCACCAGCCGGCTCAAGCCCGCCCTCGACCTGCTCGGCGCCGAGCAGCTCGACCCCGAGGAGCTGACGGCCCTCCCCGGCATCGCCCGGATCGCCCTGCTGCGTGCCCTGCCCGCCGCCGACCAGGACGTCCTGGTCGTGCTCGCCCCGCCGCCCGCCGAGCTGATCGCCACCCTCGCCCTGCCCGAGCAGCTGGAGCGCTACCTGGACCGGCTCGTCCCCGAGCAGCGGCAGGCCGCCCGGGCGCTGCGCCCGCTGCTGGCCGGCCTGGCCGGCGTGCCGATGCCCGCCGAGTGGCTGTACGAGGGGCGGACCAAGGCCGCCGCGGTGCTCGCCGAGTCCCGCGCCGCGATCGCCGCGCCCGGCACCAGCGTGCGCCTGGTCGTGCCCGCCGACGGCCACCCGTACCGGGAACTGGGCTGGATCCGGGCCGGGTTGGCCCTGCACGGCCACCGGCCGGACGCCGTCGTGGTGCACGGAGTGCTGCCCGAGGGCGCGGCCGACTCGCCGGACCCGTGGCTGGCCGCGCTGGCCCGCCGCCGCCGGGAGGAACTGGCCGAGCTCGCCGCCGAGACCGACGCCCCGGTGCTGGCCACCGGACTGGCCGAGGCCACCCTGGAGGCCGTCGCCGACCGCCTGTACGGGGGCGGGCCCGGCCCGGAGCGGCTGGCCCCCGAGCCCTGGCCGGTCGAGGACCGCCTCGCCGAGGATGGCCTGCTGGTCTGGCATCTCGCGCTGCCCGGCGCCGACCGGGCCGAGCTGGACCTCGTCCGGCGCGGCGACGAACTGGTCGTCGGCCTCGGCGCCCACCGCCGGGTGCTCACCCTGCCGTCCGCGCTGCGCCGCTGCACGGTGGCCGGCGCGAGCCTGCACGATGGGGCGCTCTCGGTACGGTTCGCGCCCGACCCGGCGCTCTGGCCCCGGGGCTGAAGCCCTTTCGGGGCCCCTACCGGCTGTCCGGTAGCGTCGGGCCCGAGGGCCGCGGGGTGCGGCCACGGCTGAGGAGGCGCCCGCGATGACCAGCACCGACGACCGGACCGAGCCCACCGCCGAGCCGGGCGGCCCGCAGGCCCACCCGTTCGGGCCGGAGCTGGGCCCGCTGGTGGACGAGGTGCGCAAGCTCGCCTCCGCCGTCGGCCAGAAGGCGCAGGAGGCGAGCGCCGACACCCTGATCACCCTCTCCGGGCTGGCCGACCGGCTGCGCACCCAGCAGCCCGAGGTCTACTCCCACCTCGCCGCTGCCGGCTCCGGACTGGCCGCCGCGGGCACCGAACTGCTGGCCGCCTACCGGGCCGCGGTGGCCGGCCACGAGCACCGCTGGACGGCTGGCGAGGGCTCCCCCACCGAGCGGATCGACCTCGACACGCCTGACGAGGCGTCCGCCAAGCAGTGAATCCGTAACCTTCGAACCGTGATCGCGTTGCTCTGGTGCGTGACGAAGCGGGCGATTAGATACGACTTTTGAAGCTTGGCGGCCCGGTTGGTCCATGATTGTCTTCGGTTAATGTATGCGAGGCTGTGTACGGGGGGCAGGGTTGGGCGGTACCGTTCCGCCCAGCGGGAACGAGTGAATAGCTGAGGGACACATGGCTCTGACCATCGGCGTCGATGTCGGCGGGACCAAGATCGCGGCAGGCGTGGTCGACGAGGCGGGCGCGATCCTGGCCCGGACCAGGGTGCCCACCCCGGCCGACCCGCAGTGGGCGGTCGATGCCATCGCGCAGGCCGTGCGCGAGCTCAAGGAGCAGCACCCCGACGTCACCGCCGTCGGCGTCGGCGCCCCCGGCTTCGTGGACAGCAACCGTTCCACGGTGATCTTCGCTCCCAACATCGACTGGGAGAACGAGCCGCTGCGCGGCCGCATCGAGGAGCTCGCCGGCCTGGACACCGTCGTCGAGAACGACGCCAACTGCGCCGCCTGGGCCGAGTTCCGCTTCGGCGCCGCCGCCGACCACCGGGACATGGTGCTGATCACCGTCGGCACCGGCATCGGCGGCGGCATCGTCCTCGACGGCCGGCTGCACCGCGGCCGGTTCGGCGTGGCCGGCGAGATCGGCCACCTCAACATGGTCCCCGACGGCCTGGCCTGCGGCTGCGGCGGCAAGGGCTGCTGGGAGCAGTACGGCTCCGGGCGGGCGCTGCGCCGCTACGGCCGGGAGAAGGCCGCCGCCGACCAGGTGCGCGGCCGGCGGATGCTGGAGCTCAACGACGGCGTCGCCGAGACCATCCGCGGCATCCACATCACCGAGGCGGCCGAGGAGGGCGACCCGCTCGCCCTGGAGTGCTACGCGGAACTGGCCGACTGGCTCGGCCGCGGCATGGCCGACCTCGCCGCGCTCTTCGACCCGGGCGTCTTCGTCCTCGGCGGCGGCGTCTCCGACTCCGGCCGCCTGCTGCTCGACCCGGTCGCCAAGGCCTTCGAGCACTACCTCACCGGCGGCATCCACCGCCCGCGCGCCGAGGTCGTGCTGGCCTCGATGGGCTCCGCCGCCGGCATCGTCGGCGCCGCCGACCTGGCCCGCACCGCGTAGCCACCCCCCGAACCCGCCGGCGGCGGTGCGACCGGACCCCGACCAACCCCGGACGCGCCGCCGCCGACGCACGCCCCCGGCCCTGCCGTACGGTCGTCCCACGCACCACGTACGTACGGGGAGGACCAGGACCATGACCACGGCACCCGCCGAACCGCCGCCGCCCGGCCCGCGCCGACTGCGCCTGCTCAGCTACAACATCCGCTCGCTGCGGGACGACCGGCGGGCGCTGGCCCGGGTGATCCGGGCCTGCGCGCCCGACCTGGTCTGCATCCAGGAGTCGCCGCGCTACTGGCGGCCCGAGGGCCAGGCCGCCTGGCTGGCCCGGAGCACCGGGACGGCCGTCCTGGCCGGCGGCGGCCGGACCGCCGCCGGGCCGCTGCTGCTCGGCCGGCCCGGCGCGGCGCAACTGCTGGGCGTGCACGACCGGCTGCTGCCCAAGACCCGCGGCCTGCACGCCCGGGGCTTCGCCACCGCGCTGCTGCGACTGCCCGGAGCGGCGCCGTTCACCCTCACCAGCTGCCACCTCAGCCTGGACGCCGACGAGCGGTACGGCCAGTTCGAGCTGCTGCTCGACCAGCTCGGGATCGCCGAACACGGCATCGTGGCAGGGGACTTCAACGAGCACCCGGACGGCAGGGGCTGGCAGCTGCTGGCCGCGCGGCTCCAGGACGGGTACCCGACCGCGCCCTGGGGCGGCGAGTTCACGTCCGTCCCCGAGCGCCCCTACCAGCGGATCGACGCCGTGTTCGCCACGCCCGGGATCACCGTCCTCGGCTGCGGGGTGCCGCACGGGCTGCCCGGCGTCACCGAGGCCGACCTGCGCGCCGCGACCGACCACCTGCCGGTGCTCGCGGTGCTGGAGCTGCCGGAGGCTCCGGCAACCTAGACGACCGCGCCGTTGTCCGGGTCCTCGGGCTCGTCCTCGTCGCGGTCCTTCATCCGGGTCACCAGGGTGACGAAGCCGCCGAGGAAGGCGGTGATCCCGACCCAGGCCGGCCAGCCGGCGATCTCCCGCCACACCACCGCGTCGAACAGCAGCAGGGCGGGGCCGCCGAGCACCGCGAGCCAGGCGAACTTCGCGGTGACGTCGGCGGTCGGCAGCGGCGGGGGCTCCGGCGGGACGTAGTGGTCCTCGTCGGTCTCCTCGGCCAGCTCGAAGTCACGCGGGCCCGAGCCCGCCGCCGGCATCACCGGCCGACCGGAGCGGGGGCGGGGCTGCGGGGCGAGGTCGGCGAGGTCGTCCGGGTCGGTCCGGGAGCCGGGGGCGTCCTTGAGGCCGCCCTTCAGCTCGCTCTGCGCCCGGAGGTTCTCGACCTCCGGCCAGTTGGGATTGGTGAGGTCCACGGGGTCGTCGAACTGGGCGACCAGGGCGGCGAAGATCTCGTCCTGCTCGGCCTGGCTGCGCTCGGGGGCGCGCCGGGTGCGGGGCTCCGCGGGCGCGGTGGCGTCCGGTTCGGCCGGGCGCCGGTCGGCGGCCGTCGCTTCGGGGGCCTCCGCGGCCGGGGCGGTGACGCCGTCCGCCCCCGGACGGTCCGCCGGGGCGCCGCTCTGCGCGGTGCCGTCCTTCGCCGTGCCGTCCTTCGTCGCGCCGTCCTCGCGGGGTGCCTCGTCCCCGCCGCCCGCCGTGCTGCTCTCGTGCACTTCCGGCCCTTCAGCCATGGTGATCGTCGGATTCGACCCCGGTGACGCCCACCGCGTGCGCGGGGGCCAGCCGTCGGATGAAGTCCTGGCTGGCCGCGAATATTTCCGCCGCGTCGTGGTCCAGCGTCGCGACGTGGAAGCTGCGCTGGCACAGCCGCTCCGTCACGTCGGTCGAGGATATCCGGGCCAGCACCAGTTCCGAGTTGGCCGGCGAGACGACGTGGTCCTGCGGACTGCGGAAGAGCAGCACCGGCTGGGTCACCTGCGGCAGCCGCCGTCGGACGTCCCGCCACAGCCGGCCCAGCGACCAGGCGGCGTTCAGCGGCGTCCGGTCGTAGCCCAGCTCGACCGCGCCGGGCTTGGCGATGTCGTCGGCGATCCCGGGCACGCTCGGCACGAGGTGCCGCAGCACCGGCAGCAGCACACTCGCGGGGTTGTCCGAGCGCACCGACGGGTTGACCAGCACCAGCCCGGACACCGCCGGACCGTGCAGCGCGGCCAGCCGCAGCGCCAGCGCGCCGCCCATCGACAGCGCGCAGACGAAGACCTGCTCGCACTCGGCGGACAGCGTCAGCAGTTCGTGCTCGACCTCGGCGTACCAGTCCTCCCAGCGGGTGACCTGCATGTCCCGCCACCGGGTGCCGTGTCCGGGCAGCAGCGGCAGCGACACGCTGAACCCGGCCGCGGCCAGTTCCTCCGCCCAGGGCCGCAGCGACTGCGGCGACCCGGTGAAGCCGTGGCACAGCAGCACCCCCACCGGTCCGCCGCGGTGGCGGTACGGTTCGGCACCGGGCAGCAACGGCATGGCGGACTCCTTCGCGGGCGGGTGGCGCTGGGGGAGGGACGCTGGAGGGGGAGGCTGCGGGAATCCGCATCGTCCCACGGCCCCGCCCGGGACGTACACCCCTCATGGCGGCTCCCGCGCGGGCCGCACACCCCTCGCGACGGCCCCCGCGCGAGTGTCTGCGGGAGTCCGGCGGCGGCCCGCCGGGGCGGGGCGGGGCGCGGGCCGAGCCCACGGGGCATTAGGATCGACCGGTCCGCATAACAGGAGGCCCGGGTTGTTCTACCGACTGATGAAGATGATCGTCGCGCCACTGCTTCGGATCTTCTTCCGGCCGTGGATCGAGGGTGAGGAGAACATCCCCACCGAGGGCGCGGCCATCATCGCGAGCAACCACCTGTCCTTCTCGGACTCCTTCTTCTTCCCCGCGCTGATCAAACGCCGGGTGACCTTCATCGCGAAGGCCGAGTACTTCAACACCCCGGGCATCAAGGGCCGGCTGACCGCCGCGTTCTTCAAGGGCGTCGGCCAGCTGCCGGTGGACCGCTCGGGCGTGCGCGGCGCGGGCGAGGCCGCGATCCGCAGCGCCATCGCGGTGCTGGACGGCGGCGAGCTGTTCGGCGTCTACCCCGAGGGCACCCGCTCGCCCGACGGCAAGCTGTACCGCGGCAAGGTCGGCGGCCTGGCGCGCGTCGCGCTGGCCACCGGCGCGCCGGTCATCCCGGTCGCCATGATCGACACCGAGAAGGTCCAGCCGCCCGGTCAGGTGATCCCCAACTTCGGTACCCGCCCCGGCATCCGGATCGGCCGCCCGCTGGACTTCTCCCGCTACCACGGCATGGAGAACGACCGCTTCATCCTCCGTTCGGTGACGGACGAGGTGATGTACGAGATCATGCGGCTCTCCGGCCAGGAGTACGTGGACATCTACGCGACCGCGGCCAAGCGGCAGATCGCCGACGACAAGAAGAAGGCCGACGCCGAGCGCAAGGCCGCCGCCAAGGCGGAGAAGGCGGAGGCGGAGGCCGAGAAGGCCGCCGCCGACAAGGCCGCCGCGACGGAGAAGGCCGAGCAGTCCGGGCAGGAGCCGAAGGAGACCGGGTCGGCCTGACGACCGCGGGCGCGGCCCAGGGGAGGGGCGGAAGGATGACGGACGGCGAGAGAACCGGGGCAGTCGGCGGCGCGGTCGCGGCCGGGGGCATGTCCGTCGAACTGCCGTTGTGGAAGGCCATCTCCTACTTCCGGCTGCTGGCCCTCTGCTACGCCCTGCTGCGCTACCTCAACTCCTACCTGGACTTCCTGCACCCGGTCGCCGGCTGGATCTTCCTCGGTACGCTCACCCTCTGGACGCTCGCCAGCACCCGGGCCTTCGCTGGCCCGCAGCGCTGCACCTGGTACGTGCTCGGCACCGACCTCACCCTCGCCGTCACCGGCATCGTGATGAGCGGCCTGACCGACGACCCGGTGCGGATCAGCCACGGCGCGCCCACCCTGCCGACCATCTGGGCCGCCGGTACGGTGCTCGGCTTCGCCGGCAAGGGCGGCTGGCGCTGGGCGGCCGCCGCGGGCACGGTGATCGGCGTCGCCAACATCCTCGGCCACGGCGGCGCGACCGGCGACAACGTCCACAACATCATGCTGCTGATGGTGGCCGGCTGCGCCATCGGCTACGTCATCGAACTGGCCCGCGCCAGCGAGGCGACGCTCACCCGGGCACTCCAGGTCGAGGCGGCCACCCGGGAGCGCGAGCGGCTCTCCCGCGACATCCACGACGGCGTGCTCCAGGTGCTCGCCCTCGTCCAGCGCCACGGCGCGGAACTCACCGTGCGGCCGACCGAGGGCGCTGCGGCCGTGGCCGGTGGACGCCCGGGCGGCGACGCCGACTTCGCCGAACTCGGCCGGCTGGCCGGCGAGCAGGAGCGCGCCCTGCGGGCGCTGATGACCGGCGGCCCGATCCCGGGGCAGCGCCCGCCGGAGCGCGGGGCCGGGGAGCCGCAGGACCTCACCGCGCTGCTGCGCCCGTACGCCGACGAGCGGATCACGCTGTCCGCCCCCGGCGGGCCGGTGCTGCTGTCCGCCGGGGCGGCCGGCGAACTGGCCGCGGCGGTCGGCGCCGCCGTCGACAACGTCCGCCGGCACGCCGGGGAGCGGGCCCGGGCCTGGATCCTGGTGGAGGACGAGCCGCAGGCCGTCACGGTCAGCATCCGCGACGACGGCCCCGGCTTCGCCCCCGGCCGCCTCGGCGAGGCGGAGCGGGCCGGGCGGCTGGGCGTCTCCCAGTCCATCCGCGGCCGGCTGCTGGACCTCGGCGGCACGGCCGAGCTGTACTCGGCGCCCGGGGAGGGCGTCGAGGTCGAACTCCGCGTCCCGCGGAAGGGGTCTGATGACCGATCAGCCGACGACTGACCGGCCGATACGGGTGATGGTCGTGGACGACCACCCGATGTGGCGCGACGCCGTCTCGCGGGACCTCGCCGAGGCCGGGCTGGACGTGGTGGCCACCGCGGGCGACGGCGAGGAGGCCGTGCGCCGGGCCCGCGCCTGCTCGCCGCAGGTCGTCGTGCTGGACCTCAACCTGCCCGGTCTGCCCGGCGCCGAGGTGTGCCGCCAGGTGGTCGCGCAGGACCCGGCGGTGCGGGTGCTGGTGCTCTCGGCCAGCGGCGAGCACCAGGACGTGCTGGAGGCGGTGAAGTCCGGCGCGACCGGGTACCTGGTCAAGTCGGCCGGGCGGGAGGAGCTGCTGGACGCGGTGCGGCGCACGGCCGTGGGCGACGCCGTGTTCACCCCGGGCCTGGCCGGCCTGGTGCTGGGCGAGTTCCGCCGGCTGGCCGCCGAACCGGCCCCGGCCTCCGCGCCGGCCGTCCCGCAGCTGACCGCCCGGGAGACCGAGGTCCTGCGCCTGGTGGCCAAGGGCCTGTCGTACCGGCAGATCGCCGACCGGCTGGTGCTGTCGCACCGGACGGTGCAGAACCACGTCCAGAACACGCTCGGCAAGCTGCAACTGCACAACCGGGTGGAACTGGTGCGGTACGCGATCGAGCAGGGGCTGGACGACGACATCTGACGGCTCCGGTGGGATCCGGCCGCCTCGGCGATCCCGCGTGCGGCGGGGGCCGGTCTCCCGGGACCGGCCCCCCACCGGCTGCTCAGCCGCGGACGGCCGCCGCCTCGCGCAGCAGGCCCGCCACGATGCCGACGCCGTCGCGGGTCAGCACCGACTCGGGGTGGAACTGGAGGCCGGCGAAGCCGGGCCCGCGCAGCGCGTGGACGTCCCCGGTGACGGCGTCCCGGGCGACCTCGACGCCCCGCGCGGCGAGCCGGGCCGCGTCGGCGTCCGAGCAGCGCGCGGTGAACGTGTTGTAGAAGCCGACGGTGTGCTTGGTGCCGAACAGATCGATGCTCTCCTGCGCGCCCTGGTACGGGACGTCCTTGCGGCCCAGCGCCAGCCCGAGCTCGCCGCAGAGCAGCTGGTGGCTGAGGCAGACCGCGAGCAGCGGCGCGGTGCGGGCCCCGGACCGGACGGCTGCCAGGGCGTCCGCGACGACCGGCCGCAGCAGGGCCATCTTGGGGTCGTCGGCGAGCGCCGGGTCGCCGGGCCCGGGGCCCAGCACCAGCGGTCCGCGGTGCGCCGCCAGCAGGGCGGGCAGCCCGGGCGCGTCGTAGCGGACGACGCTGACCTGGTGGCCGATCGAGGTGAGCAGGTGGGCGAGCATCGAGGTGAAGGTGTCCTCGCCGTCGACCACCAGGGTCGGCGCGGGCTCGGTGACCACGGTCGGTGTCTGCATCCGCAGCCAGAACGGGGCGAGGTCGGCCCGCCGGGCGTCCAGGGCGGCCTGGACGCGGTGGTCGTCGGCCAGCCGGGGGCCGGTGGGGCCGGGCAGCCGGGCGGGCGCGGGCCGGGCGCCGATCGCGGTGAGCACCCCGGCGGCCTTGGCGTGGGTCTCGGCGACCTCGGACTCGGGGACGGAGTGGCGGACCAGCGTGGCGCCGACCCGGACGACCAGGCGGCCGGTGGCCGGGTCGATGTCGGCGGTGCGGATGCAGATCGGCGAGTCCAGCAGCTGTCCGCCGCTGGCGGAGCGGCCGATCAGGGCGAGCGCGCCGGAGTAGTAGCCGCGCCCGCCGGGCTCGTACCGCTTGATGACCCGGGTGGCGTTCTGGACCGGGCTGCCGGTGACGGTGGCGGCGAACATCGTCTCGCGGAGCACCTCGCGGACGTCCAGCGAGGTGCGTCCGCGCAGCTCGTACTCGGTGTGGGCGAGATGGGACATCTCCTTGAGCCGGGGCCCGAGCACCTGGCCGCCGAGGTCGCCGACCGTGCACATCATCTTGAGCTCTTCGTCGACGACCATCGTCAGTTCCTCCAGTTCCTTGGGGTCGTGGAGGAACCGGAGCAGCGAGTCGATGTCCGAGCCGCCGGTCGGATAGCGGTAGGTGCCGGAGATCGGGTTCATCACGACGGTGCCGCCGCTCTGGCGGACGTGCACCTCGGGGGAGGCGCCGACCAGGACGCGTTCTCCGGTGTGCACCAGGAAGGTCCAGTAGGCGCCGCGCTCCTGCTCCAGCAGCCGCCGGAACAGGGTGAGCGCGAGTGCGGGCGAGAAGTTCTCCAGGGTGGCGCCGAAGTCGCGCCGGATCACGAAGTTGGCGCCCTCGCCGTTGCCGATCTCCTCCTCGATCACCCGGCGGACGATCGCGGCGTACGCCTCGTCGTCGATGTCGAACGAGCCGCCGGTGAGCGAGACCGGCGACTGCGGCAGGGCGGCGGTGAGTTCGGCCAGCGGCAGGGTGTGCTGTTCGGCCACCGAGAGGGCCTGCAGCGGGGTCCCGTCGTCGTGCGCCTCGAAGCCGCGCTCGCGGATCTGCCGGTACGGGACGAGCGCGAGCAGGTCGTGCACGGGGCCGTCGGCCGGGACGCCGGTGCGGACCGGCAGGTCGGCGAGGTTCCGGTAGCTGTCGACGGTGCCCATCAGCACCTCGACGGTGTCCGGGGCGAGCCGGGGGGTGCGGCGGTGCAGCAGGGCGAACGCGGGCGCGTCGGGAGCGGTGAGGCGGGCGAGCAGGTCGGCGGTGGCGGTCACGGAGCGGCTTCCTTCCGGGGGACTGGTGAGGTGCGGTGCTGGGATCCGCTCCCGGAGGGCCGTCTGCGCATACGCCGACGGCCGCCCCGAGGGGCGGCCGTCGTGTTCGTCTAGGAACGCGCGATCGGTGGGCCACCCTTGGGGGAGGCCCACCACCAGGAGTGGGTGTGGGGCGCGTGCATGGTTCGAGCGTAGCGGATCGTGCGGGGAGGGTGAGCCCGGTCACGTGTTTGTCCGAGTTATGTCTCACCCCTCGGGCAATGGTCACGAATCGCTCGGGTCACCCCGTAGCCTTGGTGGTGTGACCGTGACGACTGAGACATCGAGGACTGGCCACTCCTGGCAGTCCCTGCCCGCGGCGCAGCAGCCTGAATGGCCGGACCAAGAGGCTCTGCGCAAGACCCTTGCCGAGCTCGCCTCCTATCCGCCGCTCGTGTTCGCCGGCGAGTGCGACCAGCTGCGCGCCCGGCTCGGCGCCGTGGCGCGCGGGGAGGCCTTCCTGCTGCAGGGCGGTGACTGTGCCGAGGCCTTCGACGGCGTCTCGGCGGAGCACATCCGCAACAAGCTGAAGACCCTGCTGCAGATGGCCGCCGTGCTGACGTACGCGGCCTCGGTGCCGGTCGTGAAGGTGGGCCGGATCGCCGGCCAGTACTCCAAGCCGCGCTCCAAGTCGACCGAGACCCGCGACGGCGTGACGCTGCCGGTCTACCGCGGCGACTCGGTGAACGGCTTCGACTTCACCCCCGAGTCCCGCATCCCGGACCCGGAGCGCCTCAAGCGGATGTACAACGCGTCCGCCGCGACGCTGAACCTGGTGCGCGCGTTCACCACCGGTGGCTACGCGGACCTGCGCCAGGTGCACGCCTGGAACCAGGACTTCGTGCGCAACTCGCCGGCCGGCCAGCGCTACGAGCAGCTCGCCCGGGAGATCGACAACGCCCTGGCGTTCATGAACGCCTGCGGTGTGGCGCCGGAGGAGTTCAAGACCGTCGAGTTCTTCTCCTCGCACGAGGCGCTGATCCTCGACTACGAGACCGCGCTGACCCGCGTGGACTCGCGCACCGGCGAGCTGTACGACGTCTCCGGCCACATGGTGTGGATCGGCGAGCGCACCCGCCAGCTGGACCACGCGCACATCGAGTTCGCCTCGAAGGTCCGCAACCCGATCGGCGTCAAGCTCGGCCCGACCACCTCGGTCGACGAGGCACTGACCCTGATCGAGAAGCTGGACCCGGAGCGCGAGCCCGGCCGCCTCACCTTCATCACCCGGATGGGTGCGGGCAAGGTCCGCGACCACCTGCCCACCCTGGTGGAGAAGGTCACCGCGTCCGGCGCCCAGCCGGTGTGGATCTGCGACCCGATGCACGGCAACACCTTCGAGGCCTCCAGCGGCCACAAGACCCGCAGCTTCGACGACGTGCTCGACGAGGTCAAGGGCTTCTTCGAGGTGCACCGCGCGCTGGGCACCCACCCGGGTGGCATCCACGTGGAGCTGACCGGCGACGACGTGACCGAGTGCGTCGGCGGTGGCGACGAGGTGCTGGTCGACGACCTGCACCAGCGCTACGAGACGGCCTGCGACCCGCGGCTCAACCGCAGCCAGTCGCTGGACCTGGCGTTCCTGGTGGCGGAGATGTACCGCGGCCAGTGAGCTGCCACGGGAGCTGCCACGGGTGAGCCGCCGCCGGCGGGTCACCGGTGAACGAATGTGACGAAAGCCCCTCCGGATTCGGGGTCCCCGAGCCCGGAGGGGCTTTTTCGTGCCCGGATCGCCGGGTAAGGTGAGGCTTAGTGAAGTAAGGCAAGCCTTAGTCAAGATCGTTCCGCCGGTCGGCGCCGCACCACCCTGGAGAGTCCGCGATGTACGTGTGCATGTGCCATGCGGTCACCGAGGACCAGGTGAAGAAGGCGATCGACGCCGGGGCCGGCACCCCGCGCCAGATCGCCCGGGGCTGCAAGGCCGGTACCGACTGCGGATCCTGCGTCCGCCGGATCCAGGCCCTGCTCGGCGAGCACGGCGCCCGGCCCTGCCCGACCGCCCGCCTCGCCGCGAAGCTCGGCCTGGCCGACCCGCAGGACCAGGCCGCGTCCGCGCCGGCGGCCACCGTGACTCAGGCCGCCCCGACCCCGGTCGCCCCGCTGCGCGCGGCCTGAGGGCTCAGGAGTCCGGCTGCTCGATCACCTGGGCGAGGTAGAGGGCTTCGCCGAGCTTCTCCAGGAGCTCCAGCTGGGTGTCGAGGTAGTCGATGTGGTGCTCCTCGTCGGCCAGGATGTCCTCGAAGATGTTCGCCGAGGTGACGTCGTTCTTGGCGCGCATCACCACGATCCCGCGCTTCAGCCGGTCGATCGCCTCGACCTCGATCTGGCGGTCCGCCTCGAACATCTCCTTGACCGTCTGGCCGATCCGGACGTGGAACAGCCGCTGGTAGTTCGGCAGCCCGTCCAGGAAGAGGATCCGGTCGGTGAGAGTCTCGGCGTGCTTCATCTCGTCGAAGGACTCGTGCCGGGTGTACTTGGCGAGCTTCGTCCAGCCGAAGTTCTCCTGCATCTTGGCGTGCAGGAAGTACTGGTTGATCGCGGTGAGCTCCGCGGTGAGCTGCTCGTTGAGGAACTCGATGACCTCTGGGTCGCCCTGCATGGCTGGTGCCTCCCTGCGCTACGGCCTGTTGTGACTCCTGCGCTGCGCATCCTGGCATCGAAATGGGAGAAAATTCCAGTAAGTTCACACTCACTAGGACATGTTTTGGAATATCCGATTTGAGCCGATACGGGCCCGATCACCGGTTCTTGGGGGCGGGGCGTGTGGTCGCGCGAAGGGGCGCGCACGGCGCGTCGGCCGCCGTCTGTCACCATGGAGTCATGGGTCAGTCCGAACAAGAACCGCTTCCGCCGTCTGACCCGAGGCTCCCCCCGGGGCAGCGCGTGCAGCGCGGCTGGCCCGCCCTGCACTACGGGCCCGTACCCCGCTTCAAGCCGCTGACCTGGGACCTCCAGGTGTTCGGCGCCACCGCCTCGGCGGAGAAGCACAGCTGGGACTTCGAGGCCTTCCACGCCCTGCCGCGCACCACCGTCGTCGCCGACCTGCACTGCGTCACCAAGTTCACGCTGCTCGGCAACGAGTGGTCGGGCGTGCCGGCCGCCGCCCTCCTCGACCTGGAGCCCCCCGCGCCCGGCGTCACCCACGTGATGGTCTGGGCCGAGTACGGCTACAGCGCCAACCTGCGGCTGGCCGACTTCGCCGACCCGCGGACGATCTTCGCCACCCACCGCAACGGCGAGCCGCTGACCGCCGAGCACGGTTTCCCCGTCCGGCTGATCGTCCCCGGGCTGTACGCCTGGAAGGGCCCCAAGTGGGTCCGCGCGGTGGAGTACATGCGGGCCGACCGCCGGGGCTTCTGGGAGGAGCGCGGCTACCACAACCTCGCCGACCCGTGGCGCGAGCAGCGCTACTCCCACCAGGAGGAGCCGGGCGACGGCCCGCTGCGCTGAGGGTGGGCCGACGTTCGGAGGAATCCCCTTAGAAGAAGGGGAAGTTGACCGTCACCGCGGTGTGCTGCGGGCGCCGCTCGCCGGCCGCCGGGGACTGACTGGACACCTTGCCGGTGCCGAACAGGTTGACCCCGCTGGTCTGCATCGTGAAGCCGGCCGCCTGGAGCGCCTTCGCCGCGTCGTCCTTGCTCATCCCGGTGACGTCCGGGACGGGCACCATGCCCTTGCTGACCACCAGCGAGACCGCGGTGTTCTCCTGGAGCAGCTGCCCGGCCGCCGGCGAACTGCTGATCACCACGCCCTCCGGCACGGTGTCGTCGTACGTCCCGGTCACGCCGCCCCTGGTCAGCTGGGCCGCGGTCAGCGCGTCGGCGGCCTGGTCGGCGGTCTTCCCGGCCAGGTCCGGCACCGCGATCCGCTTGGGGCCCCTGGAGACGGTCACCGTCACGGTGTCGCTCTTGCGGGTCCGCGCGCCCACCCCGGGGTCGGTGGCGATCACCTGCCCGGCCGGGACGCTCTCGCTGAACGCCTCGACGAAGCGGCCGTGCATGCCGTCCTTGTCCAGGATCCGCTGCGCCTCGGCCCGGTCCTTGCCGAGCACGCCGGGCACCGGCCCGTACAGCCCTTCGGACAGCCCGTACGTCGCACCGCCGACCGCCAGCACCAGGGCGGTCAGCGCGGCGACCCAGATCAGCGGCTTGCGGGGGAGGCGGCGCAGCAGGCCGGGCCGGCGCCCGCGCACCGGGGTCGGCTCGTCGTACGGGCGCGGCTCGACCAGCAGCTGGTCCAGCAGCTCCGCCGGCACGTCCAGCACGCTGGTGGGCTCCGGCGCCCCGGCTGCGGGCCCCGCCGGCTGCTGGATCACCGAGGTCGGCTCGCTGGTCGGGTAGCGCGGGCTGGGCCGGGTGGAGGCCGGCGGCTCCGCGTCCAGCTCGGCCGGGGTGAGCGTGCGGCGGATCCGCTGGAGGGCGGCGAGCAGTTCGACCGCGTCGTACGGGCGGGCCTCGGCCGTCCGGGCGCAGGCGCCGGCCACTATGGCGTCCAGCCCGGGGCCGACGGCCGGGGCGATCAGCGAGGGGGCGGGGACGTCCTCGTGCAGGTGCTTGTACATCACCTGGACGGGGTTGTCGCCGGTGTGCGGGCGGCGGCCGGTGAGCATCTCGTAGAGCAGGATGCCGGCCGCGTAGACGTCGACCCGCTGGTCGGTGGGGGCGTCCGGGAGGATCTGCTCGGGGGCCAGGTAGGAGACGGTGCCGAGGACCGTGCCGCCGGTCGCGGTGCTGGTCGAGGTGCTGGTCGAGGTGGGCGCGCCGTCGGCGGTGCCGAGGACCCGGACCAGGCCGAAGTCGGCGACCTTGACCAGCCCGTCCTCGGTGATCAGCACGTTCTCCGGCTTGACGTCCCGGTGCACCAGCCCGGCCCGGTGGGCGGCGCCGAGGGCGGCCAGCACCGGCTCCAGCACGTCCAGCGCGGCCCGCACGGACAGCGCGCCGCGGTCGCGCAGCAGGTCCCGCAGGGTGCGGCCGGGCACGTACTCCATGGCGAGGAAGACGTTCGCGCCGTCCGCGCCCTGGTCGAAGACGTTCACCACGTTCGGGTGGGAGAGCCGGGCGACGGCCTTGGCCTCGCGGATGAACCGGGCGGTGAAGCCGTCGTCCCCGGCCAGCGCGGGGTGCATCACCTTGAGGGCGACGACCCGGTCCAGCCGGGTGTCGGTGCCCTTGTAGACGGTGGACATCCCGCCGGTCGCGATGCGCTGCTCGACCCGGTACCGGCCGTCGAGCAGGGTACCGATCAGGGGGTCGTGCAGTGCCATGTCCACCCGGAGAGTCTAGGGCCGCAGGCGGCAGCCGGACCCGGAGGACATCGCCTCCGGGCCCGGCTGTGCCCGGTTTGTGACACGGCACACGCGGGCGGGTGCCGTGCGCCAGGGCGTCAGAACGCCGGGTGCTCGCGGGTGTCCAGCTCCGCCCGGCCGGCCATCGCCGAGGAGGCCTCGGCGTGGAACCGGCGCGGGATGCGGCCGGCCCGGTGGGCGAACCGGCCCGCCTCGGCGGCGTGCCGCATCGCCTCGGCCATCAGCACCGGGTCCTGCGCCCTGGTCACCGCGGAGGCGAGCATCACCGCCGCGCAGCCCAGCTCCATCGCCAGCGCGACGTCCGAGGCGGTGCCGGCGCCCGCGTCCAGGATCACCGGGACGCCCGCGTCCTCCACGATCAGCTGGAAGTTGTGCGGGTTGCGGATGCCCAGGCCGGAGCCGATCGGCGAGCCCAGCGGCATGATCGCCGCGCAGCCGACGTCCTCCAGCTTGCGTGCCAGCACCGGGTCGTCGTTGGTGTACGGCAGCACCGTGAAGCCGTCGTCGACCAGGGTCTCGGCGGCGTCCAGCAGCTCGATCGGGTCCGGCAGGAGGGTCCGCTCGTCGGCGATCACCTCCAGCTTCACCCAGTCGGTGCCGAGCGCCTCGCGGGCCAGCCGGGCGGTCAGCACGGCCTCCCCGGCGGTGAAGCAGCCCGCCGTGTTGGGCAGCACCCGGATGCCGTTGCGGGTCAGCACGTCCAGGACGGAGCCCTGGGTGCCGGCGTCGACCCGGCGCATCGCCACGGTGGTCAGCTCGGTGCCGGAGGCCAGCAGCGCCCGTTCCAGGATCTCCAGGCTGGGTGCGCCGCCGGTGCCCATGATCAGCCGGGAGCCGAAGGACTCCCCGGCGATGGTCAGCAGGTCGTCAGCCATGTCAGCCTCCCTGGACGGCGGTGAGGATCTCGATCCGGTCGCCCGCCGACAGTTCCGTGGCCGGCCACGAACTGCGCGGCACCACGGCCTCGTTGAGGGCGGCGGCGACGCCGCTGTGGGCGGCGCTGAGGGTGGCCACCACCTCCGCGAGGGTGGTCGTGGCGGACACCCGGCGGGGCTCGCCGTTGACGGTCAGCCCGATCTCGGCCGGTGTGGTCTGGGCCGGTGTGGTCTGGGGTGGTGCGATCTCGGTCATGCGGAGGCCTTCGTGGTGGAGCGGTCGGGGGAGAACCGGGTGGGCGTGAACGGCTTTGCAAGCTCGGGGAGTTCGCCGGTCGCCAGGTACTCGGCGAGCAGGTCGGCGGTCACCGGGGTGAGCAGCACGCCGTTGCGGTAGTGGCCGGTGGCGGCGACCAGCCCGGGCAGCGCGGTCGGGCCCAGCAGCGGGGCGTTGTCCGGCGAACCGGGACGCAGCCCGGCCGAGGTCTCCAGCAGCGGGAGTTCGGTGATGCCCGGCACCAACTCGTGGGCGTCGCGCAGCAGTTCGTACACCCCGCCGGCGGTGACCGTGGTGTCGTAGCCCTGCTCCTCGGTGGTCGCGCCGATCACCAGCTCGCCGTTCTCCCGGGGCACCAGGTACAGGTGCTGTCCGCGCACCACCGCGCGGACGTTGCGGGACAGGAACGGCCGGTACGCCTCGGGGATTCGCAGCCGCAGGATCTGCCCCTTCACCGGGCGGACGGCCGGCAGCACGCCCTCCGGCAGCCCGGGCAGCCGGTGGCTGTGCGGGCCGGCCGCGAGCACCACCTGGTCGGCCCTCGGTGTCTCGCCGGTGCCGAGCCGGGCGCCGACCGCGCGGCCGTCCTCGACCAGCAGCCCGACGGCCTCGGCCCGGTGGAGCACGACCCCGGCGAGCTCGCAGGCGGCCACCAGGGCGGTCAGCAGCCGGCGGGGATCCACCTGGTGGTCGTCCGCGACGTGCAGGCCGCCGCGCACGCCGGGGGCGAGCATCGGCTCCAGCCTGCGGGCCTCCCGGCCGGTCAGCCAGGCCGAGTCCAGGCCGAGCCGCTGGTGGAAGGCGTGCAGCTCGCGCAGTTCCTCGCGGTCGTCGGAGTCCAGCGCGACGGCGATCGTGCCGCACCGGCGGTACCCGGTGTCCAGGCCGCCGCTCGCCTCGGTGAGCTCGGCGGCGAAGTCCCCGTACCGCTGGTTGGAGGCCATGCCGAGGCGCAGCAGCGGCTCCTCGCCGTACTGCAGCTCGGTGACCGGGGCGAGCATCCCGGCCGCGACCCCGGCCGCCCCGCCGCCGGGGGAGGGGTCGACCACGACGATGTTCCCCAGCCCGCGCTGCGCGGCGCGCCAGGCGACGGCGAGGCCGATGATGCCCCCGCCGATCACCAACACGTCGGCGTGGGTTTCCTCGGGCAAGCGTGACAAGGCTGCTCTTCTCCCTTCGCCGGAATGACCCGGATCAGGTTCGGACGGTCGCGGGCCGTGCCAGCCCGCCTCTCAGCCCGGTACGCCGGGCTCCCGTGATGGTGCCCCCACCATAACGCCGGGGGCGGGCCCGGCCGAAGGCCCGTACGTGGGGTGGACGGGCCGGTGGCCCCGGCAGGGCGCTGAGTACAGTGACGGGCGTGGCAGAGCTGAACGGAACGGATCAGGTGGTCGTCGTCGGGGCCGGGCTGGCCGGGGCGCAGTGCGCCCTGAAGCTGCGGCAGGGCGGCTGGCGGGGGCGGATCACGCTGGTCGGGGAGGAGCCGCACGCGCCGTACGACCGGCCGCCGCTCTCCAAGGACGTGCTGCTCGGCAAGGCCGACGCCACCACCCTGGACATCGACTACCCGCACCTGGGCATCGAACTGCTCACCGGCCGCCGCGCGACCGGCCTCGCCCCCGGAGTGCTGCACACCGACGCCGGCGACCTCCCGTACGACGCCCTGGTGATCGCCACCGGCGCCACCCCGCGCGCCCTGCCCGGCGCCGAGCGCGCGCACCTGCTGCACACCCTGGACGACGCGCTGGCGCTGCGTGCCCTGCTGCGGCCCGGCCTGCGGCTGGTGCTGGTCGGCGCGGGCTGGATCGGCGCCGAGGTGTCCACCGCCGCCCGCGCGGCCGGCTGCGAGGTGACGGTGGTCGAGGCGGGCCCGGCGCCCGTCCCCGGCGCGCTGCCGGCCGAGGTCGGTTCGGCGATGGCCGCCTGGTACGCCGAGGCCGGTGTCGACCTGCGCTGCGGGGTCGGCGTGGCCGCCGTCGAGGAGGGCGCGGTGCTGCTGGCGGACGGCTCGCACCTGCCCGCCGACGAGGTCGTGGTCGGCGTCGGCGCCCGGCCCGCGACGGGCTGGCTGGCCGGTTCCGGCGTCGAGCTGGACGGCACCGGCGCCGTCCTGGTGGACGGGCGGCTGCGCACCGGCCTGCCCGGCGTCTTCGCGGCCGGGGACTGCGTCAGCTACCCGTCCGCCCGCTCCGGCGCCCGGCTGGCCGTCCAGCACTGGGACCACGCGTTGCAGTCCGGCGAGGCCGTGGCGGCCGCCGTCCTCGGCGCGGACGCGCCGCCGTACGACCCGGTGCCGTACTTCTGGTCGGAGCAGTTCGGGCGGATGGTCCAGTACGCCGGGCGGCACGCCGAGGGCGACGAACTGCTGTGGCGCGGCGGCCCGCAGGACGCCTCCTGGACGGCGCTCTGGCTGCGCGACGGGGTGCCGAGCGCGCTGCTGGCCGTCGACCGGCCGCGCGACCTCACCCAGGGCCGCCGGCTGATCGAGCGCGGCACCGCGCTGGACCGGGCCCGCGCGGCGGACCCCTCGGTGCCGCTGAAGTCGGCGGTCGCGGGGTAGCGGCTGGTGCGCGGGGGGCTGTGGAGGTGGCAGTCTGGTGGCGTGAGTGAGATTGAAAGCAAGATCGAAGCCCTGGTTTCCGAGTGGATGTACCTGCCCGACATCTCGGAGCAGTGGGGGGTGCGCGTCACCGAGGTGCGCGACCTGGTCCGCAGCGGCGGGCTGATCGCCGTCCGGCGGGGCCCCAACAAGTCGCTGCAGGTCCCTGCGGCGTTCATCGACGGCCAGGGACTGGTCAAGCACCTGTCCGGCACCCTGACCGTGCTGCGCGACTGCGGGTACAACGACGTGGAGATCCTGGAGTGGCTCTTCACCGAGGACCCGTCGCTGCCCGGCAGCCCGATCCAGGCGCTGCAGGAGAACCGCGGCACCGAGGTCAAGCGGCGCGCCCAGGCGATGCTGATCTGATGGCGGCGGACACACCGCGCCGGCGGCTGGCCGACGCCCGGCTGTACCTGTGCACCGACGCCCGCCGGGAGCAGGGCGACCTCGCCCAGTTCCTGGACGCGGCGCTGGCGGGCGGGGTGGACATCGTCCAGCTCCGGGACAAGGGCCTGGAGGCCAAGCAGGAGCTGGCGGCCCTGGAGGTCTTCGCGGACGCCTGCCGCCGCCACGGCAAGCTGCTGGCCGTCAACGACCGCGCCGACGTCGCGCACGCGGCCCGGCCGGACGTGCTGCACCTCGGGCAGGACGACCTGCCGGTGCCGGCCGCCCGGGCGATCCTCGGCGACGAGGTGCTGATCGGCCGGTCCTGCCACGCCGAGTCCGAGGTGGACGCGGCGCTCGCCGAGCCCGGCGTGGACTACTTCTGCACGGGCCCGGTCTGGCCGACCCCGACCAAGCCGGGCCGCCCGGCGCCGGGCCTCGGCCTGGTCTCGTACGCGGCGAAGCAGAGCACCGACCGGCCGTGGTTCGCCATCGGCGGCATCGACCTCGGAAACCTCGACGAGGTGCTGGCCGCCGGCGCCCGCCGGATCGTCGTGGTCCGTGCCATCACGGCCGCCGACGACCCGCAGGCCGCCGCCGCCGAGCTCGCCCGGCGGGTGCGCTCGGCCTGACGGCCCCGGGGGCCGTCACCGTTCCCCGTACCTGCGGATCCCCCTGCGTGCGGATCTCAGTACTTGCGGACGGTGGCGGCCTCGGCCAGGGCCAGCAGCACCGTGCGGGCCTGCTCGTCGGCCAGCGGCGCCGCCTCCAGCGCGGCCAGGGACTGCCGCATCAGCTCGTCGATCCTGCGCTCCACCCGCTCGGGCGCGCCGCTGCGGGCCACCAGGTCGCGCAGCCCGGCGACCTCCTCGGGCACCAGGTCCGGCGCGCCGAGCCGCTCGTCCAGGTGCCGGGCGTCGGCGGCCGGCAGGCCCCGCATCGCGTGCGCCACCAGCAGGGTGCGCTTGCCCTCGCGCAGGTCGTCCCCGGCCGGCTTGCCGGTGACCGCCGGATCACCGAAGACGCCGAGCAGGTCGTCCCGCAGCTGGAAGGCCTCGCCCAGCGGCAGCCCGAACGCCCCCAGCGCCGCCACCAGCTCCGGGCCGGCCCCGGCCAGCAGCGCGCCGACCTGGAGGGGCCGCTCGATCGTGTACTTCGCCGACTTGTAGTGCAGCACCGTCTGCGCCCGGTCGAGCGCGCCCTCGTCGGCGGAGTCGCCGGCCACCGGCTCCAGGACGTCCAGGTACTGGCCGACCATGACCTCGGTGCGCATCAGGTCGAACACCGGCTTGGCGGCCAGCACGGCGGCCGGCTCCAGGCCCGAGCGCAGGAACAGCTCGTCGCACCAGATCAGCAGCAGGTCGCCGAGCAGCACCGCCGCCGAGGCGCCGTACTGCTCGCGGTCGCCGCGCCAGCCGTTCGCCCGGTGCAGCGCCTCGAAGCGGCGGTGGATCGAGGGCAGGCCGCGGCGGGTGTCGCTGCGGTCCATCAGGTCGTCGTGCACCAGGGCGCTCGCCTGGAGCAGTTCCAGCGCGGCCGCCGCGTTCGCGATGCCCTCGCCGCCGGCCGGGCCGCCGGCACTGCGCCAGCCCCAGTAGCAGAAGGCCGGGCGCAGCCGCTTGCCGCCGTCCAGCAGGAAGTCGCGCAGGGCGTCGGCGGCGGGCACGAGCTGCGGGGAGATCTTGTCCAACAGGGCGGACTGGCCGTCCATGAACGCGGCGAGGGCGGCGTTGACGCGCGCGCGGACGTCCTCCACGTCTATGGGGTTGGCCGGCCGGTTGCTGGACGAGGTCACGATGAGGCTCCGCTGGTTCGCTGGGGTGCAGCAAGCGTAGCGGGGTAGCCGGGAACGAATGTGCGAGCGGGCGTGCGCGCGGGCGTGCGGGCACACCCGGCGCGGGCCCCGAACGCCGGTCGGAATTCGACGGACCACCGGACGGAGTATCGTCCACCGCTTGTCTCAATCCGTGGTACCGAGTTGTCCGGCCCCTTCGAACGCCGGATAACCTGCCAGCATGGCACTCGGCATCGCTTCCACCAGACCGGACCGCGCACTGACGGTCCGCGAACTCCTGGCAGCCGGAAAGCGGTCCTTCTCCTTCGAGTTCATGCCCCCGCGCACCGAGGTCGGCGAGCAGAGACTCTGGGACGCCATCCGTCGGCTCGAACCGCTGGACCCCAACTTCGTCTGCATGACGTACGGCGCCGGCGGCTCCTCGCGCGAGCGCACCGTCAACATGGTCGGCCGGATCGCCACCGAGACCACGCTGACCCCGGTCGCCCACCTGACCGCCGTCGACCACTCGATCGCCGAACTGCGCAACATCATCGGCCAGTACGCCGACCAGGGCGTGCGCAACGTCCTCGCGGTCCGGGGGGACCCGCCCGGCGACCCGATGGGCGAATGGGTCAGGCACCCCGACGGCGTCACGTACGCGTACGAGCTGGTCGAGCTGATCAAGGGCATCGGCGACTTCTGCGTCGGCGTCGCCGCCTCGCCGAACATGCACCCGCGCTCCACCGACTGGGACGAGGACATCCGGCACTTCGTCGGCAAGGTCCGGGCGGGCGCCGACTACGCGATCACCCAGATGTTCTTCGAGGTCGACGACTACCTGCGGCTGCGCGACCGGGTCACCGCCGCCGGCTGTGAGACGCCGATCATCCCGGAGATCATGCCGGTCACCAACGCCAAGCAGCTGGAACGCTTCCCCCAGCTGAGCGGCTCCGCCTTCCCCGCCGACCTGGAGGCCCGGCTGCGGGCCGCCGTCGACGACCCGGCGGCGCTGCGCGCGATCGGCATGGAACACGCCACCGCGATGGCCGAACGCCTCCTCGCCGAGGGTGCGCCCGGCCTGCACTTCATCACGCTCAACCACTCCACGGCGACGCTGGAGATCTACCAGAACCTCGGCCTGCACCAGCGCCACGCGTAGGCCCCGTCCGGCGCCCCGTCGGGGGTCCTGCGCCGGGCCGATCGGGCCCGCGGGCCCGGACGTTCACCGGCCCGTCACCGCCCCGACGGTGACGGGCTCGGTCGTGTGGGCCCCGGCCGCGACCGGCGGGAACGCGATGCGGTACCCCGGCCGTTGAACCGGTACAGTCGCCGCACACGCGCGGCGAGCGCGGGCACGCGACTGGAGGTAGCGGGCGGATGGGCATCGGATACCTGCTGCTGTACGTCGCGTTGGCGGTGGTGGCGCTCTGGCTGGTCGCCGAGGTCCTGCTGCAGAACCGGGCCCCGCTGCACTGGCGGGCCCTCGCCCTGGTCGGCTTCCTCGCAGTGGCCGCCGGCATGGTGCTCGGCTCCGTCCCGGTGATCGGCGCCGGCGCCGCCCTCTTCGCGGCCGGCCAGACCTTCGTCACCCTCTCCGTCAAGCGCGGCTACCGGGCCGGCTGGTCGCTGCGCAAGGCCGACGGCTCGCTGCCCGGCCCGCTCGCCAAGGTGCCCCTGCTCGGCGCCCTCACCGGCGGCGCGGCCGCCGTGGCCGCGGTCGAGGCCACCGACAAGCGGATCGGTGAGGTCAGCGCCGTCGAGGAGGCCCCGGTCGCCGCCCCCGCCCCGGTTGCCGAGGACGTCCCCGAGGTCGAGCAGACCGCCGCCTTCGAGATGCAGGAACTCGCCCAGGACGGCGTCTACGCGCCCGCCTACTACGAGCAGCAGCAGGCGCAGGCGCCGCACGACCCCTACGCCGAGGCCTACCAGTCCGGCTACGACAACGCCGCCCAGCCGCAGCCGGCCTACGAGCAGCAGCAGTGGCAGAGCCAGCAGCAGCCGGCCTTCGCCTACGACCAGGGCTACGGGGCCTACCCCCAGCAGTCCGACCCGTACAACGGCTACCCGCAGCAGGACCAGTACCAGTCCTACCCGCAGCAGCAGCCCGGCTGGGAGCAGCACCCCCAGCAGCAGTGGCAGACCCCGCAGCAGCACCCCGAGCAACACCTGGAGCAGCACCCCGGCCAGCAGCCGGGCCAGCACCCCCAGGGCATCCCGCAGCAGCAGTCCTACGACCACACCTACGGCTACCAGCAGCAGAACACCTGGCCCCAGGGCTGAGGTCCGGCGCCAGGGCCGCTACGCCGGGCCGATCAGGTTGGCGGCGATGCAGGCGGACATCCCGGCCCGGGCCAGTCCGCCGCCGGGGTGGGCCGCTCCGCCGATCAGGTAGAGGCCGGGGACGGGCGACTCGTTGGCGGGCTGGAGCCATCCGCCGCCGTCTCCGGCGAGCGCGGGGCGGGGGACCGACCCGCCGAGGGCGCCGGTCTCCCGGCGGGTGTCGTCCGGGGTGCGCACGACCCGCCACAGCACCCGTTCGCGCAGGCCCAGGCCGGCGGCGTCGGCGTGCGCCAGCAGCCGGTCCGCGTGGCGCTCGGCGACCCCGGGCGCCGTCCAGTCGACGTCGCCCTGGGCGGGGACGGTCGCGGTCAGCACCACGCTCTCGTGCGCGTCGTCGGGGCGCAGCGAGGGATCGTCCGGGCGCAGCACCTGGAGGGTGGGGCGCTCGCAGGGCGGGGCCGGGAGGGTCAGGGCGTTCTGCTCGGCCGCAGGGTCGGCGGCGTGCACCACCGTCCGGTGCGGGGTGCCGGCCGGCCGGGCGCCGCGCAGCGCGAGCAGCACGCTGAACCGGCCGGGCACCTCGGACGGCTCCCCGTGGTCGGGCCCGAGCTCCGGCCACCGGGCGAGACCGTCACGGAACAGCGCCCTGGTGTCCATCGAGGAGACCACCAGGTCCGCGTCGATCCGCCCGCCCGGGGTGTCGACGCCACGGGCCCGGCCGTCCTCGACCAGCACCTCGGTGACCGGGGTGTCGAAGCGGAACTCCACCTTGCGCAGCTCGCAGCGCCGGTGCACCGCGTCCGCCAGGGCCCGCAGGCCGCCCCGGACGTACCAGACGCCGAAGGACTGCTCCATGTACGGCAGCACGGTGGCCCCGGCGGGGGCGGACCCGGGGGGCAGGCCGAAACGCAGGGCGTGCTCCGCCAGCAGGGCGGTGAGGCCGGGGTGGCCGCCGAGTTCGCGGGCGGCGACGTCGGCGAGGGTCCACGGGCGGGGCCGGCCGAGCCGGGCGAGCAGGCCGCGCCGGGGCGGGACGGGGTAGGGGTCGGTGTGCAGCGGCGACCGGTCGGCCGGGAGCGGCTCCTCCAGGAGCGGGCGGCGGGTGGCCTCCCAGACCGTCCGGCCGTGGTTCATGACCGCGCTCCAGCGGGCGCCCGAGCCGGCGCCGAAGGCGGCGTCCAGGGCCTGGCTGACGCCGCCGCGGGAGGCGTTGGGCAGGCTGACGGCGGTGCCGTCCGGGAACAGGTGCCGGCTCTCCGGGTCCACCGGGGCGAGGTCGACGAGCTGCTCCAGCGGCTCCTTGCCGGTCTTCAGCGCGAGGTCGCGGTAGACGGCCGGGAGGGTCAGCAGGCCGGGACCGGTGTCGAAGGCGAATCCGTCGCGCTCGTACCGGCCGACCATGCCCCCGTACGTGCCGCCGGCCTCGCAGACCGTCACCCGGTGTCCGAGGGTGGCCAGCCTGGAGGCCGCCGCGAGCCCGCTCATTCCTGCGCCGATGATGACGATCCGTGCCATGGCACCTGATCCTAGGCCGTGACCTGGGCCGGGCCGGACCGGGCGGGCGCCGTCCTCAGCGCCGCGGGACGTACGGCCGGTCCGCCTCCTGCTCGCGGGCGGCGGACCCGGCGTCGCGGGCGGCGCGGCGTTCGCGGCGGCGGGCCCGGAAGGCGCGGATCCGGTTGACCGCGAACCAGACCAGCAGCAGGCCGACGGCGAGCAGGACGGCGGCGATCGAGGCGGCCAGCCAGGGGTGGAAGATCGCCAGGGATACCAGCCCGGCCACCGACAGGTCCTCCGCCATGCTGACCGCGATGTTGCTGGCCGGTTCGGGCGAGGTGTTGACCGCCATCCGCAGCGAGGCCTTGACCAGGTGGCTGACCAGCGCCGTGGTGCCGCCCATCGCGCCCGCCGCGACCTCGCCGAGCGAGCCCGGGTCGGTGCTCGCGATCAGCGCGCCGACGGTGGCGCCCGCGATCGGCCGGATCACGGTGTGCACGGAGTCCCAGAGGCTGTCGACGAACGGGATCTTGTCGGCCACCGCCTCCAGCAGGAACAGTACGGCGGCCGCGACCAGCACGTCGGTGCGCTCCAGTGCGGGCGGTACCGAGTCCGCGCCGCCGAAGCGGCCCAGCAGTCCGAGCAGCAGCACCACCGCGTAGGCGTTGATACCGCTGGCGAGTCCGCTGGTGAAGATCAGCGGCACGATCGTCATGGCTTCCCCCTCCTCATCGCTTTCCCCCTCCTTCTCGTGGCCGTGGCCGGTCCGCCCCGGCCACGGCCGTACCGTACCCGGACGTGCCGGGTCGGCCCGCCGGTTCCGGCCACGGCCGGGTCCGGGGCCGACGGATCTGAGTACGCGTACTCAGATCCGGGGTTGAGTACGTCAGCGGATGGCCCGCCGACCTGCCGGGACGGGAGAGTGGTGGCACCGGGAAGGCGGCGCGTCGGGCGCCCCGCCCCGGGTGGCGGATCCGTCCGCCCAGCCGGCAGATGAGGGGTCGGCGGGGCGGCGGCGGAGGTCCGCCGCGGGAGCCGGTCACGGGCCTCGCACCGCCGACACGGGGCGGCGGAGCGGGCCGGGGGGAGACCGGCCACCGGAAGGGGGAGCTGGCCACCGCCGCCTGTGGGGAACGGCGGAGCGGCGGCGTACGGCGGCGGCACAGGACCTGGGGGGACAGGCCGGTGCCCGCCGCCGCTCACCCGTTTCGGGCCGCGTTGTCAGTGGTCCCGTTCACGATGGAGGGGCACGGACCGCCCGGTCCGCGCGCTGCCTCGGAACGGGGGAGACCATGACCATCAGCCGTCCTGAGCCCGTCACCGCCCGCCTCCACTCCGCCGCCCCGCCGTCCTCCCCGGGCGGGCGCCCGGGTGGCGGGGACGTCCACCCCGTGCTGCGCCGGACCGCCGCGCCGCCGGCCGCCCTCGACCTGCTCGCCGACGCCCACCGCACGCTCGCCCGGGCCCGCGTGCTGGAGGACCCGCTGGAGCGGTACGCCACCGCCCACCTGGCCGCGCTGCGCACGGTGGCGGCCGTGCTCGCGGTGCGGGGGCGGCCGGAGAAGAGCCCGCGCCGGCGCAAGGCCATCCGCAGTGCCTGGGAGGTGCTGCCCGAGGTGGCCCCCGAGCTGGCCGAGTGGGCGCTCTACTACGGCGCCGGCGCCCGCCGCCGGGCGGCCGCCGAGGCCGGGATCAGGGGTGCCGCCTCGGCCCGTGACGCCGACGACCTGGTCCGCAACTCCGCCCTGTTCCTGCGCCTGGTCGAGCGCCTGCTCGGCCTGCGCCCGACCCCGCCGGCCCCGCGGCTGCCGCTGGACGGCGACGACCCGCCGGGGGTGACGGGCCCCGCCACCCGCCCGGTCTAAGGTGGAGGCATCCTGATCGATCTGCATGTGCCGAGGAGCCCCGCCTTGTACCCGACGCGTCCCCGCAGTGCCCTGCGTACCGCCGTGGTGTGGGAGGTGGTGCGGGCCGCCCTGGAGAAGCGGGCGGCCGAGCTGGACCAGCCGGTGCTCGACGTGGTCGACACCGGTGGCGGCACCGGCAACTTCGCCGTGCCGGTGGCCAAGCTCGGCCACCGGGTCACCGTGGTCGACCCCAGCCCGGACGCGCTGTTCGCGCTGGAGCGCCGGGCCGCCGAGGCCGGGGTGACGGAGCTGGTCCGGGCCGTCCAGGGCGACACCCAGACGCTGCCCGAGCTGGTCGCCCCCGGCACCGTGGACGCGGTGCTCTGCCACGGCGTGCTGGAGGTCGTGGACGACCCGGCGGAGGCGCTCGGCAGCCTGGCCGGCACCCTGCGCCGGGGCGGCCTGGTCAGCCTGCTGGCCGCCAACCGCAACGGCGCCGTGCTGGCCCGCGCGCTGGCCGGCCACTTCACCGAGGCCCGTACGGTGCTGTCCGCGACCGACGGCCGCTGGGGCGAGCAGGACCCGATGCCGCGCCGCTTCACCGGCGAGGAGCTGGGCCGGCTGGCCGAGGGCGCGGGTCTGCGGGTGGAGTCGGTGCACGGCGTCCGGGTCTTCGCCGACCTGGTCCCCGGGGTGCTGGTGGACGCCGAGCCGGGCGCGATGGAGGCGCTGCTGAAGCTGGAGGAGGCCGCCGCCGAGCAGCCCGCGTTCCACGCCGTGGCGACCCAGCTGCACCTGCTGGCCACCCTGGCCTGAGCGGCCGCGGGACCGTCCGCCGCCGTACGGTTCGCACACCGTGCGGCGGCAGTTCGCCTTCCGGACGCCCCCCGGCCTCGTCCGGGTGGTCCCGAACCTGCCCAGGTCCGAACCGATTCCACCCGTTCGGGCACTTGTCCGCGTCCCGTGGCGTTGAGCCGGGTGCGGCCGTGCCCGGTCGAAGTGGCCCGTCCCACGCGGCGCAGACCACTCCGTAACGGGCCCACGGACCGTATGATCTGGGTAAAGCCGGAAAGCATGACAGCCGGATGTGTGGGGCATATGGACGACACGGGCCGGGTCCCCCCGCACAGGCGTCCGACCGTGTGCCCCGAAGGCTGATTGGACTTTGCCTCCCCGACCGGGGTGGCGGACCGGTCGCACCCGCGACCGACGAGTAGGAGGACTCCGTGCCGCTCTCGGAGCACGAGCAGCGACTGCTCGACCAGATGGAGCGAGCGCTGTATGCCGAAGATCCCAAATTCGCGACGGCGCTTGAGGGAACCGGGCTGCGCACCTACACCCGCCGGCGGGTGTACCTGGCCGTTGCCGGCTTCGTGGTGGGCATCGGCCTGCTGATGGGCGGCATGGTCGTCCCCGACCAGATCTGGGTCAGCGTCGTGGGCTTCCTGGTGATGCTCGGGTGCGCGGTGTTCGCCGTGACCGGCTGGCGCCGCGGCCCCGCCGGCCAGGGCTCCGGCCCCCGGCCGGCCGCCGCGCCCCGCCGCAAGGCCGGGATGATGGACCGGGTGGAACAGCGCTGGCAGCGTCGTCGGGACGAGCAGGCCGGCGGCTTCTGAGCCGCGCACGGCACGCCCGCCGGGGCGCGCACACGCTGGACGAACGCCGGGGCGGGCAGTCGATCGACTGCCCGCCCCGGCGTTCCCGCGTCCGCGCGACGGCCCGTTCGCCCGGGCCCCGCTCAGGACTCCCTGGAGGCCTGCTCGGACTCCGGCTTGCGCTTGCGCCGGGAGACCACCCGCCGCACCGGGCCGGTGACCGCGGCGGACACCCGGCCGACGCTGGTGCCGACCGCCTCCCGGGCCGCCCGCAGGGCGTCCGAGATCCGCCACCACAGCTGGGCCGAGGACGGCGGCAGCAGCACCGCCCTGGTCCGCCCGGCCCGGCCGGCGGTGGCCCGCAGGCCCTGCCGGGCGGTCCGGACGTCCGCCGACAGCGGGGCGGTGGTGACCTGGCCGGCCGGGGCGTAGAGCACCCGTTCGGTGGCCAGCGCCAGCCGCCCGGCGGCCGCCGCCGAGTCCGCGTCCAGCTCGGCCTTCTCGGTGATCCGCCGGGCGGCCGAGCGCGGGGTGCGTGACTCGTCCGGGGGAATTCCGAGGTCCCAGGCGGAGTCGATCAGTTCGTCCCAGGCGGCCAGCACCTGGGCGTCGGTGAGCTCGGCCGGGCCGCCGCCGGGGCCGCGCCGGCCGCCGGGGCCGAGCCGGCGCCGGCGCAGCGCCGACCGCCAGAGCATCGGCACCAGCAGCAGCGCGATCACCAGCACCACCACGGCGGCGCTGCCCAGGACCTGCCCGGACAGCAGCCAGGAGTCCTCGGCGGCGCTGCTGACGGCCTTGCTCCTGCCGCCGCACTCACCCAGCTGGCGCTGCTTCGCGTCGCAGTCCTTGCTGTCGGTCGGCGCCGCGACCGGCGCCGAGCTCTGCGCGGAGGCGGTCGGCTGCTGGGTCGGCGCGGTGGTCGGGGTGGTGGACTGCTCGGTGTAGCGGGGCTGGACGCCGCGGCTCGGGGTGGGCTCGAAGCGCAGCCAGCCGTAGCCCGAGAAGTACAGCTCGGGCCAGGCGTGGTACATCCGGCCGGTCACCGAGTAGACGTTGCCGCCCTTGGCGTCGCCGGGGGTGAAGCCGACGGCCACCCGGGACGGGATCTTCAGGGTGCGGGCCATCGCCGCCATGGTGGAGGCGAAGTGGACGCAGAAGCCCTTGCGGTCGCGCAGGAAGACCGCGATCGCGTTGCTGCCGGTGCCGCCGTTGACCGCGGTGTCGTACTGGAACTGCGGGCCGGTGAACCAGCTCACCAGCGCCATCGCCCGGTCGTAGTCGTTCGTCGCCTTGGCGGTGACCTCGTGGGCCTGCTGCGCGACGACCGGCGGGAGGTCCTGGGGGAGGCCGGTGTAGTGGTCCCGGATGTCCTGCGGCGCGGTCGACGCGGTGCGCAGCTCGTTCGCGGTGGGCCGCACGTCCAGCGCGCTGACGTGGTAGCGCAGGCTGCGGATCGCCCGGTCGTTGGTCGGCAGGACGGTGCGGGTGAGCGGGTCGAGCTTCCAGTCGGACCGGTTGGGGACCTGGACGGAGGCGGCCGGGTAGGGCATCGGCAGCCAGCTCTTCTCCAGCCGGTCGCTGATCTGGAAGTCGCCCTCGATCCGGGGGAGGTTGGCGTCCCGCAGGCCCTCGGGGGCGGGGAAGGAGGACGGGAGGTCGTTGACCGTGGTGCTGCCGAGCCGCCAGTTGGTGCCGTCGAACTGGTCCAGCGCCCCGGTGCGCAGGTAGATCTGGTCGGCGATCTCGCTGTCCAGGGTGTAGCTGAGCAGTTCGTTGTTGGTGGGCTTGGTGACCGCCGACTCCAGGCTGACCAGCGGGTCGAGGCTGGTGGCCGACCCGATGGAGCTCTTGCCCGAGGACCCGCCGGAGTCGGGGCTCAGCAGGCCGGAGTCCCAGTGCGGCAGGACGACCGGCAGCAGCAGCGCCGCGACCAGCGCGAGGACGCCGACCTGCTGGCCGCCCGGGCTGACCCGGCCGGAGCTCGTCCCGTCGCGCGAGCCGCCGTGGAAGACCCGGCCCCAGCGGGAGACCCGGTCCTGCCCCTCGGCGAACAGCAGCACCAGGTAGCCGGCCGACGCCAGGGCGAACCAGAGCCAGCTGCCGTGGTCTCCGGAGAGCCCGTTGCCGACCGAGTACAGCGCCAGCAGCGGCAGCCCGGCCAGCGCCGAGCGCCGGTACGTCACGGCGACGGTGTCCACCACGACGGCGACCAGGCCGACCGAGGTGACCAGGATCAGCCGCAGGCCGGGGTTGGGCGGCGCCGGGATGGCGTACACCTGGATGTCGTCCAGGCCGGAGTTGATGACGTGGTCGAGGGCGCGCAGCGAGGACGGCCCGGGCACCACGCCGCCCAGCAGCGAGCCGGAGCCGGCGAAGCCGATCAGGATCAGCAGGAACAGCACCAGCAGTTGGCCGACGGGCACCGTCCAGCGGTACAGCGGGGCCCGCCGCAGGCCCGCGCCGACCGCCGCGATCACCGCGATCACCAGGAAGGCGTGGGTGATCCAGCTCCTGGTGGTGAGCAGCGGGGTCAGGCAGAGCGACGCGAGGGCGGTGGCCAGCGCCGAGTAGACGGTCAGTTTGGCCCGGGTGGTCACGCGCCGGCCTCTTCTCGGTAGGGGGAGGTCGTCTTGGCGCCGTCGGCGGCCTGCCAGAGGTCCGGGACGGAGTCCCCGGAGCTGACCGGCAGGACGGTCCAGCCGGCCTCGCGCAGCTGCCGGACCCGGTTGCGGAACTCGTCGCCGCCGGTGTCGGGGGCGAGCATCCGCAGGCCCGCCCAGGTGCCGGTGTCGAGGAGGAACGCGACGGCCCCGCCGGTGCGGCTGCGCAGCCGGGCCAGCCGGGCGGTCTGCGCCTCGTCGAGTTCGCCGAGCACGGCGACCAGCAGTCCCTCGCCGCCGGCGCGCAGCGGCTCCTCTGCGCGGGAGAGGCCGGCGCCGTCGGACAGGTCGGCCACCGCGAGCGCGTCCAGGATCAGCCCGGAGGCGTCGGCCGCGGTGTTGCCGCCGCCGGCGCCGGGGCCGGGCACCCACTGGCCGGTGTCGGTGAGCAGCTGGGTCTGGTAGCCGCGCTCCAGCAGGTGCACGGCGACCGAGGCGGCGCAGCTCACGGCCCACTCGAAGGAGGAGGCGGGGCCGATGCCGCGGTGGCCGATCTCCCGGGTGTCCAGCAGGACGGTCGCGCGGGCCCGCTGCGGCTGCTCCTCGCGGCGCACCATCAGTTCGCCGTACCGGGCGGTGGACTTCCAGTGCACCCGGCGCAGGTCGTCGCCGGGCCGGTACTCGCGCAGGATCACGTCGTCGTCGCCGGCCAGCGCCAGGGTGCGGGCACGGCTCTCGCCCTGGCCGCCCCACTCGCCGCTCAGCCGCACGTGCGGCAGGGCCTGGACCTGGGGGACGACGGTGAGGACGTCGGAGGCGGAGAAGGAACGGTTCACCTCGCACATCCCGAACGGGTCGGACAGCCGCAGCTGGAGCGGCCCGAGCGGGTAGCGGCCGCGCAGGTCGGAGCGGACCCGGTAGGAGACCTCGCGGTGGCCGCGCGGCTCGACCCGGTCCAGCACGAAGCGCGGGCGCGGCCCGAGCACGTACGGGACCTTGTCCTCCAGGAGCAGCAGCCCGGTGGGCACCCGGGAGACGTTGTCGACCCGCAGGTGGACCCGGGCCTCCTGGCCGGCCACCGCGCGACGCGGGCTCAGCCGGCGGCCGCTGGCCACCCGGTAGCGGGTGTTGGCGACCACCAGCGCGGCGGCCAGCGGCAGCGCGGCGAGCAGCACGCCGACGCGCAGCAGCGCGTCCTGGTCGAGCAGGTAGGCGCAGCCGACCGCGGTGACGCCGGCGGCGAGGAAGGAGCGCCCCCGGGTGGTGAGGCCGCGCAGCCCGGTCCGCAGTCCTGACGTCGGGTCGGACGGGGCCACCTCAGCCCCTCCGGACGGCCGGGCCGCCCTGCGGGCGCGGCAGCGGCAGCCGGGCGACCAGGTCGGTCACGATCTGCTCGGCGGTGCGGCGGCTGAGCTGGGTCTCGGCGGTCGGCATCAGGCGGTGCGCGAGGACGGGCACGGCCAGGCGCTGGATGTCGTCCGGGGTGACGTAGTCGCGCCCGTCGAGCGCGGCGGCGGCGCGGGCGGCCCGGACCAGGTGCAGGGTGGCGCGCGGCGAGGCGCCCAGACGCAGCTCGTGGCTGGTTCGGGTGGCGCCGACCAGGTCGACGGCGTAGCGGCGGACCGGGTCGGCGATGTGCACGCTGCGCACCAGGTCGACCAGCTTGAGGATGTCGGCGGCGTGCGCCACCGGCTGGAGGTCCTCCAGGGGGCTGGCGCCGGAGTGCACGTCGAGCATCGCGAACTCGGCCTCGGGGCTGGGGTAGCCGATCGAGATCCGGGCCATGAAACGGTCCCGCTGGGCCTCCGGCAGGGGGTAGGTGCCCTCCATCTCGACCGGGTTCTGGGTGGCCACGACCATGAACGGCGAGGGCAGCTCGTAGCTGGTGCCGTCGATGGTGACCTGGCGTTCCTCCATCGACTCCAGCAGCGCGGACTGGGTCTTGGGCGAGGCGCGGTTGATCTCGTCGCCGACCACGATCTGCGCGAAGATCGCGCCCGGGCGGAACTCGAAGTCGCGCTGGTGCTGGTCGTAGATGTTGGTGCCGGTGACGTCCGAGGGCAGCAGGTCGGGCGTGAACTGGATGCGGCGGACGGTGCAGTCGACCGAGCGGGCGAGCGCCTTGGCCAGCATGGTCTTGCCGACGCCGGGCACGTCCTCCAGCAGCAGGTGGCCCTCGGCGAGCAGGACGGTCAGTGCGACCCGGACGGCCTCCGGCTTGCCCTCGATCACGCTCTCGATGTTGGCGCGGATCCGGTCCACGACCGCGGCGAGCTCGGGAAGTCCGGCCCGGTGGTACCCGTCCGTCCCCTGGCCGCCCCCCGCAGGACTGCCGAGACCGGCCTGATCGCTGTAGCTCGTCACCCGTATACGCTCCCTGGCACCCTGTGCCCGCCTCACCCCGAGGCCGGACCCCACCCCATGCTTGACGCGGCCTTCCCGGGGGCGGTTCCGTCGGGAATCCGGTGCCGGGGTAGCGGCCTGCGGCCTGGCCGCCCCAGGTGGTTCGGGGTCTGACCGGCAGGCGCATTCTCCCCTGACCGGTGACCAGAAGTCACCCTCGGGACGGCCCCGGATGCCCGGACGCCGTTGGCCGGGCGGTGCGCGGTGCGGGGCGGTGGTGCGGGTACGGGGTTCAGTGGATTTCGCGCAGGAGCCCGGTGTGGACGTCGAAGACGAAGCCGCGGACGTCGTCGGTGTGCAGCAGGAAGGGCGAGGTGCGGACCCGCTGCATGGACTGGCGGACGTCGCCGTCGAGGTCGACGAAGGCCTCCACCGCCCACTGCGGGCGCTGGCCGACCTCCAGCTCCAGCTCGCGGCGGAAGTCCTCGGTCAGCCCGAGCAGGCCGCAGCCGGTGTGGTGGATCAGCGCGACCGAGCGGGTGCCGAGGGCGCGCTGACTGATGGTGAGGGAGCGGATGGTGTCGTCGGTGACGACGCCGCCCGCGTTGCGGATGACGTGGGCGTCGCCCAGTTCGAGGCCGAGCGCCGCGAACAGGTCGAGGCGGGCGTCCATGCACGCCACCACGGCGATCTTCTGGACCGGGCGGGCGTCCATGCCGCCGTCCCGGAAGGTCACGGCGTACTCGCGGTTGTCCGTGACGAAGCGGTCGATGATGGCGGGTCGCGGGGAGTCGGCAGCGTCGGTCGGCGTCGGCCGGTCGGGGGTCACTGTCATGGTGGCGACGTTAGTGCGATTCGGGCGTCCGCGGTGGGGAGGAGAGCTACAGATCGGGCCGCTGTGATCGAGCGCATAGCCACAACAGGCGGACCGTTCCACGCGTTCGGGAGGGTTTGTCCGGGCTGGTCCCGGAGCGCCCGCGGGGCGGGTGCGCGGGTGGGGCGCGCGGCCGCTCCCGCGGGCCCCCGGCCGGCACCTCCGCGGGGCCACTCCCATGGCTGCGACCTGCGGTGATCCGTACCGCCGCCCGGGTGGTGCGCCGGAGCGGACCATTGACTGGCGGGGCCCGCGCGATAGAGTTTGCGGCGCAGTGGAGCACACCCGCCGGATCCCGTCAACCGGGCTTTTCCGGCCTGGGTGGCCCGGTTGATGCGGCCCGTGGCCTCCACCCGCTCCGTGCCCACCTGGCGCACCTTCCCCGGCGCCGGGCGGTCACGATCTTCCCCCTGGAGCGGGCGGGGACCACGGGCCGCGTCGTCGCGTCGTGCAGTGGTGGGCGAGAATGGTCGGAGCTCCCGGTCGTCGGGCTGCTCCGCACCTGAGGAAGGGCGCCACCGCGCATGACCACCAACGATCCGGGCCCCAAGCACGTTCCGGTCATGCTGCAGCGGTGCATGGACGCCCTGGCTCCGGCGATCTCGCGCCCCGGGGCGGTGGTGGTGGACGCCACCCTCGGCCTCGGCGGGCACAGCGAGGCGCTGCTCACCCAGTTCCCCGAGGTGCGGCTGGTCGCGGTGGACCGCGACCCGCAGGCGCTGAAGCTCTCCGGCGAGCGGCTGGCGCCCTTCGGAGACCGGGCCACCCTGGTGCACGCCGTCTACGACGAGATCCCCGAGGTGCTGGAGCGCCTGGACATCGACCGGGTGGACGGCGTCCTGTTCGACCTCGGCGTCTCCTCGATGCAGCTGGACGAGGCCGATCGCGGTTTCGCGTACGCGCAGGACGCGCCGCTGGACATGCGGATGGACCAGACCCGGGGGATCAGCGCGGCGGAGGTGTTGAACACCTACAGCCACGGTGCCCTGGCCCGGATCCTCAAGGTCTACGGCGAGGAGCGGTTCGCCGGGAAGATCGCCTCGGTGATCCTCCGGGAGCGGGAGAAGGAACCGTTCACCAACAGCGCGCGTCTGGTCGAGTTGGTGCGGAACGCCATTCCGGCGGCGACCCGCCGGACCGGCGGGAACCCGGCCAAGCGGACGTTCCAGGCGCTGCGGATCGAGGTCAACGGCGAGCTGGAGGTCCTGGACCGGGCGATTCCCGGTGCGCTGGAGGCCCTGGCGATCGGCGGTCGGATGGTCGTGATGTCCTACCAGTCGCTGGAAGACCGGCTGGTGAAGCAGTACTTCGCCGCCGGGTCGACCAACACCGCGCCGCCGGGGCTGCCGTTCATCCCGGAGGAGCACCAGCCCTGGCTCAAGCTGATCACCCGTGGTGCCGAGCTGGCCACGGAGGAGGAGATCGAGGAGAACCGGCGCGCCGCGCCCGTACGGCTGCGGGTGGCGGAGAGGATCAGGGACCGTAGCAAGCGGGGCTGAAACGTTGGCCCCGGCGGGGTCCGAAGGGCGGAGGAGAGCAGTGGGGCCGGTGGCCGGTGGGGTCCGGGCGGGGCGGGGATCGTTCCCCGGACAGGGCAGGGCGCGGATCACGGTCCGGCCGGGGCGGCGTCCGGTGCGGGGCCGCACGCCGTTCGCGGTGCTCGTGGTGGTGCTGCTCGCGGCGGGGCTGCTCGGGCTGCTGGCGCTGAACACGGCGCTCAACGAGGGCTCCTTCGAACTGTCCCGGCTGCAGAAGCAGACCACCGTGGCGACCGACGAGAAGCAGGGCCTCCAGCACCAGATCGACCAGAGCTCGGCGCCGGACGCGTTGGCGCGGCGGGCCGCCGAGCTGGGCATGGTCCCGGCCGGCGGGATGGCCTTCCTGGACGTCCCGAACGGCGGCAAGGTGATCGGCACGCCCGGACCGGCGCAGGACAGCCCGCCGGTCAAGCGCTCGACGGTCGACCCGTGGCCGATGAAGCAGCCGGCGCCGAGCGCCCCGGCGGGTGCGCCCCCGGCGAGCGCCCCCCCGGGCGCGCCGAGCCCGGCGGCGACGGCCGGTGACTCCGTGGTCCAGATCAACCCGGCCTCCCCGGCCGCGCCGTCGACCGGAGGTGCGGGCCGATGAGCACGCCACGTCAGCCGTCCGGAGGCTCCGGCAACGGCCGCCGCCAGCCGCCCAAGGGCGCCGCGCCCCGCGCGGCCGCGCCGCGCGGCCAGTCCGCCGGCAAGGCCCAGCCCGCGAAGGGACAACCCGTCAAGGGACAGTCCGCGAAGGGGCAGCCGGCCAAGGGCCAGCCCGCCAAGGCCGCCGCCGCCCGTACGCCCCGGGCACCGCAGCAGCGCCGCCCCGAGGGCCGCCCGCCGGCCCGGAGCCAGGCCGCCGTCCGGCCGCGCCGCCCGCTGCGCCCCAAGGCGCTCCGGCTGGCCGAGCCCAAGCGCCGCCTGCGGGTGATCACCGTGGTGATGTCGCTGGTGTTCTCGGTGTTCGCCGGCCGCCTGGTGCAGCTCCAGCTGCTGGACTCCGACGCGCTGGCCGCCGACGCCAACACCAACCGCTACCTGAACATCCCGATCACCGCCGAGCGCGGCTCGATAACGTCCTCCGACGGGGTGGCGCTGGCCGCCACCGTCGACGCGTACGACATCACCGCCGACCCGGCGATGTTCACCCCGGCGGCGACCGGCATCCCGGACGCCCCGGAGCAGGCGGCCGCCCTGCTGGCGCCGATCCTCGGCGTGCCCAAGGACAAGATCGCCGCCGACCTGCACACCCCCAAGACCCGCTACAAGCGGCTCGCCGCCCAGCAGACCCCGGCCACCAAGAGCCAGATCAGCGACCTCAAGGCGGGCCTGGAGAAGCAGGCCGGCTCGCGGACCTGCCAGGCCCAGAAGCGGCTGCTGACCAAGGCCGCCGACCAGGGCGGACGCACCCGGGTCGACAACGAGTGCGCCAACCCGCTGGCCGGGGTGTTCAACCGGGAGACCCAGAAGCGGATCTACCCCGCCGACGGCCTGGCCGCCAACCTGGTCGGCTTCGTCAACGGTGAGGGCGAGGGCGCCGGCGGCCTGGAGCTCCAGTACCAGAAGCAGCTGGCCGGCAAGGACGGGCACAGCAGCTACGCCCAGGCGGGCGGCCGGCTGGTGCCCACCGCCGGGGGCTCGATGGACCCGGCCGTGCCCGGCACCGACGTGAAGCTGACCATCAACCGGGACATCCAGTGGGCCGCCCAGCGGGCGCTCACCGACCAGGTCGCCAACTCCGGGGCGGAGAAGGGCTACGTCGTCGTCCAGGACGTGAAGACCGGTCAGGTCCTGGCGATGGCCACCGCGCCCGGCTTCAACCCGAACGACCTGAGCACCGCCAAGCAGTCCCAGATGGGCAACGCCGCGCTGGTCGACGCGTACGAGCCGGGCAGCACCGCCAAGCTGATGAGCCTGGCCGCCGTCCTGGACACCGGCAAGGCCAACTGGGACACCAAGGTCACCGTGCCCAACCGGCTGGTCCGGGCCGGCCAGCAGTTCAAGGACGACGTCGAGCACGGCGACTGGTACCTGACCCTGGCCGGGGTGCTGGCCAAGTCCTCCAACATCGGCACCATCGAGGCGGTCGAGACCCTCGGCGCCGACCAGTCGGAGGTCAACAAGACGCTGGACGGCTACATGCGCAAGTTCGGCGTGGGCCAGCCGACCGGTCTGAACTTCCCCGGCGAGACCCCTGGGATGCTCAAGAAGCCGGGGGACCTGGTCGCCTCGGAGAAGTACAACATCGCCTTCGGCCAGGGCCCGCTGCAGATGAACGCGCTGCAGGCCACCTCGGTGTACTCGACCATCGCCAACGGCGGCGTCCGGGTCGCGCCCAGCATCGTCCAGGGCACCACCAGTCCGGACGGCAAGTACACCGCGACCCCGCCGGGCGAGCAGACCCAGGTGGTCAGCGAACAGACCGCCAAGACCCTCACCTCGATGCTGGAGTCGGTCGTCGACGACGAGCAGGGCACCGGCGGCAAGGCCGCCATCCCCGGCTACCGGGTCGCCGGCAAGACCGGCACCGCCAACCGGGGGGCCGCCAACGGCAAGGGCTACGACGGCTACACCGCCTCCTTCATCGGCTTCGCCCCCGCCGACGCCCCCCGGTACACCGTCTCCTGCACCCTCCAGGGGCCGGTCAACGGCCACTTCGGCGGCCAGCTGTGCGGACCGGTGTTCAAGCAGGTGATGGAGTTCACCCTGAAGACCATGCAGGTCCCGCCCAGCGGCAGCCAGGCGCCCAACCTGCCCGTCGAGTGGAAGCCGTGAGCGAGTATGAGCAACGAGCGGGTCGGGCCGGACGGCGGCGCGGCGAAGGGCCGGTTTGGCCCTGGACACCCTTCGGCGGATAGCCTTCCCGCCGTGCCGAAACCCGATCAAATCACCGTGAGTCCGCCCCGCCCGGCCGGGACCGCCGCCCTGCCGCTCGCCGAACTGGCCCGCCAGCTGGGCCTCGATCCCGTCGAGGGGGGCCTCGTCAGCGGCGTCACCCACGACTCCCGGGCGGTGCGCCCCGGCGACGTGTACGTGGCCTTCCCCGGCGCCAACCACCACGGCGCGGCCTTCGCGGCCCAGGCCGCGGCGGCGGGCGCGGCGGCGCTGCTCACCGACCCGGCCGGCGCCGAGCTGGCGGCCGGCACCGGCCTGCCGCTGCTGGTCGTCGACCGGCCGCGGGCCCGGATGGGCGAGCTCGCGGCAGCCGTCTACGGCCGCCCCTCCGAGCGGCTGCTGATGATCGGGCTGACCGGCACCAACGGCAAGACCACCACGTCCTACCTGGTCGAGGGCGGCCTGCTCGGCGCCGGGCGCGCCCCCGGGGTGATCGGCACCGTCGAGATGCGGGTCGGCGACGAGCGGATCAAGAGCGAGCGCACCACCCCCGAGGCCACCGACCTGCACGCGATCCTCGGCGTGATGGCCGAGCGCGGCGCGGACGCGGTGACCATGGAGGTCTCCAGCCACGCGCTGGTCTACGGCCGCACCGACGGGGTGACGTACGACGTCTCCCTGTTCAACAACCTCACCCCCGAGCACCTCGACTTCCACCCGGACATGGAGGACTACTTCCAGGCGAAGGCCCGGCTCTTCCAGCCCGGCAAGTCCCGCCACGGCGTGGTCAACGTGGACGACGAGTACGGCCGCCGGCTGGCCGCCGAGGCCAAGATCCCGGTGACCACCTTCTCCGCCACCGGCGCCGTCGAGGCCGACTGGCGGGCCGTGGACGTCCAGCTCGGCCCGGTCGGCTCCACCTTCCGGGTGCTCGGCCCGGACGGCGCCGAGGCCGACGCGGCCGTGCCGCTGCCCGGCCCGTTCAACGTGGCCAACGCGCTCGCCGCGATCACCCTGCTGGTCGCCGCCGGCCTGCCGCTGGAGCGGGCCGTGGCCGGCGTCGCCGCGGTGCCCGGCGTGCCGGGTCGGCTGGAGCGGGTGGACGCCGGACAGGCGTTCGTCGCCGTGGTCGACTACGCGCACAAGCCGGACGCCCTCCAGGCCGTCCTCGGCTCGCTGCGCGAGGTCACCAAGGGCCGGCTGCACGTCGTCGTCGGCTGCGGCGGAGACCGGGACCCGCACAAGCGCGGCCCGATGGGCGCCATCGCCGCCCGGCTCGCCGACACCGCCCTGTTGACCAGCGACAACCCGCGCAGCGAAGACCCGCTGGCGATCCTCGCCAGCATGCTGACCGGCGCCGCCGCGGTGCCCGAGGCCGAGCGCGGGACCGTCCTGGTCGTCCCCGACCGGGCCGAGGCGATCCGGATCGCCGTCGCCCGCGCCCACGCCGGGGACACCGTGCTGGTGGCCGGCAAGGGCCACGAACTTGGCCAGTACGTACGAGACGAGATCCGCCCCTTCGACGACCGGGAGGTGCTGCGCGAATCCATCACGCAGACCACGGCCGCCCGGGGCGACCGAGGAGTAGAGCAGCAGTGATCGCACTGACCCTCGCCGAGGTGGCCGCCGCAGTCGGGGGCACCCTGGACGGCGCCGACCCCGGCGCCCTGGTGACCGGCCCGGTCGAGGTCGACTCGCGGAAGGTGCGCCCCGGCGGCCTGTTCGCGGCCTTCGTCGGCGAGCGCGTGGACGGCCACGACTACGCGGACGTCGCGGTCGGGGCCGGCGCCGTCGCGGTGCTGGCCGACCGCCCGGTCGGCGTGCCCGCCGTCCTGGTCGACAGTGTGGTGGACGCGCTCGGCAAGCTGGCCCGGGCCGTGGTCGCCCGCGCCGAGGGCACCGCCGTCGTCGCGCTGACCGGCTCGGCCGGCAAGACCAGCACCAAGGACCTGATCGCCCAGCTGCTGCAGCGCCTCGGCGACACGGTCTACCCGCCCGGCTCGCTCAACAACGAGATCGGCCACCCGATGACCGCGCTGCGGGTCGAGCCCGGCACCCGGCACCTGGTCATGGAGATGGGCGCCCGGCACAAGGGCGACATCGAGTACCTCACCTCGATCACGCCGCCCCGGATCGGCGTGGTGCTGAACGTCGGCACCGCGCACGTCGGCGAGTTCGGCTCGCAGGAGGCGATCGCCGAGGCCAAGGGCGAACTCGTCGAGGCGCTGCCCGCCGACGGCGCCGCGATCCTCAACGCGGACGACCGGCTGGTGCGCGCGATGGCCGGCCGTACCAGGGCGAAGGTGGTCCTGTTCGGGGAATCCCCGGATGCCCACGTCCGGGCGACGAACGTTCGGCTGGACGCCGCCGGACGGCCATCCTTCACGCTCACCACCCCGGCCGGTTCCGCGCCCGTGCAGCTGCGCCTGTACGGTGAGCACCACGTCTCGAACGCCCTCGCCGCCGCTGCGGTGGCGGTGGAGCTCGGGATGTCCGTCGACGACACCGCGACCGCCCTGGGCGAAGCGGGTGCGCTGTCCCGCTGGCGCATGGAGGTCGTCGACCGGGCCGATGGTGTCACCGTCGTCAACGACGCCTACAACGCGAACCCCGACTCGATGCGGGCCGCGTTGCGGGCGCTGGTCTCGATGGGGGGACGCGGCCCGGAGCGCCGCCGCACCTGGGCGGTGCTCGGCGAGATGCGGGAGCTCGGCGAGGAGAGCCTGGCCGAGCACGACGCCATCGGGCGGCTCGCCGTCCGACTGGACGTCACCAAGCTGGTGGCGGTCGGTGGACGCGAGGCGGCCTGCATGGAACTCGGCGCGAGGAACGAAGGTTCGTGGGGTGAGGAGTCGGTGCTGGTGTCCGACGCGGACGCGGCGGTCGAGCTGCTGCGCAGTCAACTTCGGCCGGGGGATGTGGTCCTGGTGAAGGCGTCCCGTTCGGTGGGGCTGGAGAAGGTGGCCGAGGCCCTCCTCTCGGACGGTGTGGCCGCGTAATGAAGCAGATCCTCTTCTCCGGCATGATCGGCCTGATCCTGTCGCTGGTCGGTACCCCCGCCCTGATCAAGCTGCTCGCCCGGCAGGGCTACGGCCAGTACATCCGCGACGACGGGCCGAAGGCGCACCACAGCAAGAAGGGCACGCCCACCATGGGCGGCATCGCCTTCATCCTGGCGACCCTGATCGCCTACTTCGGGACCAAGGCGATAACGGGCGAGAGCCCGACGGCCTCCGGCCTGCTGGTGCTCTTCCTGACGACCGGTCTGGGCCTGGTCGGCTTCCTGGACGACTACATCAAGGTGGTCAAGCGCCGCTCGCTCGGTCTGCGGGCCAAGGCGAAGCTGGCCGGCCAGTCCATCGTCGGCCTGGCCTTCGCCGTGCTGGCGCTGCAGTTCCAGGACGACCGCGGGCTCACCCCGGCGTCCCAGCACCTGTCCTTCGTCCGGGACTACGGCTGGTCGATCGGCCCCGTGCTGTTCGTCATCTTCGCCTACTTCATGATCGCCGCGACCTCCAACGGCGTGAACCTGACGGACGGTCTGGACGGCCTCGCCACCGGTGCCTCGGTGATGGCCTTCGGCGCCTACACCTTCATCGGCGTCTGGGAGTACGGGCAGAGCTGCGCCTACTCCGTCACCGCGACCGTCAGCTGCTACGACGTCCGCGACCCGCTGGACCTCGCGGTGGTCGCCGCCGCCCTGATGGGCTCCTGCTTCGGCTTCCTCTGGTGGAACACCTCGCCCGCCAAGATCTTCATGGGCGACACCGGCTCGCTCGCCCTCGGCGGCGCCCTGGCCGGCCTGGCGATCTGCTCGCGCACCGAGCTGCTGCTGATCCTGCTCGGCGGCCTCTTCATGATCATCACCCTGTCGGTGATCATCCAGGTCGGCTCGTTCCGGATGACCGGCAAGCGCGTCTTCAAGATGGCGCCACTGCAGCACCACTTCGAACTCAAGGGCTGGAGCGAAGTCCTGGTCGTGGTCCGGTTCTGGATCATCCAGGGACTCTGCGTGGCCGTCGGCCTCGGCCTCTTCTACGCGGGATACCGGACCGGATGACGAACCCTGACTTTGCGAACCTGCCCGTCGTCGTCGCCGGGCTCGGTGTCTCCGGCATCAGCGCCGCGCGCGTCCTGCACGGCCTCGGCGCCCGCGTCACCGTGGTGGACGGCGGCAGCGGCGCGGGCCTGACCGCCCGGGCCGCCGAGCTGGAGGCGCTCGGCGTCACCGTCCGCCTCGGCGACGGCGACAGCCTGCCCGAGGGCACCCGGCTGGTCGTCACCTCGCCCGGCTGGGCGCCCGACCGCCCGCTGTTCGCCGCCGCCGCGGCGGCCGGCATCGAGGTCTGGGGCGACGTCGAACTCGCCTGGCGCCTGCGCCGGCCGCTGCCCGCCACCGGCGAGCCCGCCCCCTGGCTGGCCGTCACCGGCACCAACGGCAAGACCACCACCGTCCAGATGCTCGCCTCGATCCTCACCGCCGCCGGGAAGCGCACCGCCGCCGTCGGCAACGTCGGGGTGTCGGTCCTGGACGCGGTCCTCGCCGAGGAGCCGTACGACGTGCTCGCCGTCGAGCTCTCCAGCTACCAGCTGCACTGGGCGCCCTCGCTGCGCCCGCACTCGGCGGTCGTGCTCAACCTGGCCCCCGACCACCTCGACTGGCACGGCTCGATGGAGGCGTACGCCGCCGACAAGGGCCGGATCTACCAGGGCAACACCGTCGCCTGCGTGTACAACCTGGCCGACCCGGCCACCGAGGCGCTGGTCCGCGAGGCCGACGTCGAGGAGGGCTGCCGGGCGATCGGCTTCGGCCTCGGCGCGCCCGCCCTGTCGAACCTCGGCGTGGTGGACGGGCTGCTGGTGGACCGCGCGTTCGTGGCCGACCGGGCCAAGAACGCGGCCGAGCTGGGCACCGTCGAGGACGTCAGCCCACCCGTCGCCCACCACCACCCTTCCGAGGAAGGCGCTGCGCGCCGCCCCGCTGCCCCGCACAACATCGCCAACGCGCTCGCCGCGGCGGCGCTGGCCCGGGCGTACGGCGTCGAGCCGAAGGCCGTCCGGGAGGGCCTGCGGGCCTTCCGCCCGGACGCCCACCGGATCGCCGAGGTCGGCGTGGTCGACGAGGTCACCTACATCGACGACTCCAAGGCCACCAACACCCACGCCGCCGCCGCCTCGCTGGCCGCCTACCGGCCGGTCGTCTGGATCGCCGGCGGCCTGGCCAAGGGCGCGACCTTCGACGACCTGGTCCAGGGCGCGGCCGGGCGGCTGCGCGCCGCCGTGCTGATCGGCGAGGACCGCGCGCTGATCCGGGAGGCGCTGGAGCGACACGCTCCGGATGTCCCGGTGATCGAGGCGGCCGAGGGCCAGACTGGCGCGGTGGCGATGGCGGAGGTCGTCCGGACGGCCGCCTCGCTCGCCCGGCCGGGTGACACGGTGCTGCTGGCACCGGCCTGCGCCTCGATGGACATGTTCACCAACTACGGCGAGCGCGGCGACCTCTTCGCCGCCGAGGTCCGGCAGCTGGCGGACCGCGGGGAGTGAGCCGAAGGGCCGTACCGGGCCGGGAGCGGCCCGGCGGCGGGTGAGCCGTGAAGAGAGAGTGAGCGGGGAGTGGCTGGGCAGGGCAGGGCGGGTTCCGGAGCACCGGAGCGGGAGGCCGCCGAGCCGTGGCGCGTGATCTCGGCCACCACGACCAAGTACAAGTCGGCCGGACCGCTGGCCCGGGTACGGGCCTTCCGGTACCGGGTGCGGTACTGGCTGGACCGGCCGCTCACGCCCTACCTGCTCGTCATCGGCACGACGCTGCTGCTGGTGGTGCTCGGCCTGATGATGGTCTTCTCGGCCTCGCAGATCCTCGCCCTGGGCCAGCACCACTCGGCGCAGTACTACTTCCTCAAGCAGCTGATCGCGGCCATCCTCGGCCTGGTCCTGCTGATCGGCTTCGCCTCCGTGCCGCTGGCGGTGCTGCGGGTGATCGTCTACCCGGTGATGTTCGGGGTGATCGGCGCGCTCGCGCTGGTCGCCGTACCCGGCATCGGGGTGCGGATCAACGGCAACCAGAACTGGCTGGACTTCGGCTTCTTCCAGTTCCAGCCCTCGGAGTTCGCCAAGCTCGCGCTGGTGCTCTGGGGCGCCGACCTGCTCGCCCGCAAGCAGAAGGCCGGCACCCTCACCACCTGGAAGCACCTGCTCGTCCCGCTGGTGCCGGGCGCCCTGCTGCTGCTCGCGCTGATCATGCTCGGCGGCGACATGGGCACCTCGATGATCCTGGTGGCGATGCTGTTCGCGCTGCTCTGGATGGTCGGCGCGCCGCTGCGGCTGTTCGTGGCCACCGTCGGGGTGGCCGTGGTCGTCTGCACCGCGCTGGTGATCACCGTCCCGCACCGGGCGGAGCGCCTGGGCTGCATCGGCGTCACCAAGCCCGACCCGGACGGGGCCTGCTTCCAGGCGCTGCACGGCGTGTACTCGTTCGCGCTCGGCGGAGGCTTCGGCACCGGTCTCGGTGCCGGCGTGGAGAAATGGGGCCAGCTGCCCGAGGCGCACACCGACTTCATCTTCGCCGCGACCGGCGAGGAACTGGGCCTGGTGGGGACGCTGTCGGTGATCGGTCTCTTCGCGGCACTAGGCTACGCGGGTATCCGTGTGGCCATCGGTACGAAGGACCCCTTCGTCAGGTACGCCGCGGGAGCCGTCACCACCTGGATCATGGCGCAGGCCATGATCAACCTGGGGTCGGCGCTGGGACTGCTGCCCATCGCGGGCGTCCCGCTCCCGCTGTTCTCCTACGGCGGTTCCGCCATGCTGTCGGCCATGTCCGCGATCGGTGTGCTGCTGTGCCTGGCGCGCAGCACCTCGGGCGCGAAGGCGGCGCTGGCCGCCCGGAGCAAGAACTCCCGGATCAGGAGACGACTGGCCCGGGTGCTGCCACGACGACGAACCACAGCGCGCCCGGCCCCGGGGCCGGCACGCAGGGAGCGGTGAATTTCGGTGCATGTCGTACTCGCCGGCGGGGGGACCGCCGGTCACATCGAGCCGGCGCTGGCCCTCGCGGACGCCCTCCGCAGGCACGACCCGTCCATCGGGATCACCGCCCTGGGAACCGAGCGCGGACTGGAGACCCGGCTGGTGCCGGAACGCGGCTACCAGTTGGAGCTGATTCCGGCCGTCCCGCTGCCCCGCAAGCCCACCCCCGAGCTGATCACCGTCCCCGGCCGGCTGCGCGGCACCGTCCGGGCCGCCCAGGAGATCATCGAGCGGGTCAACGCGGACGCCGTGGTCGGCTTCGGCGGCTACGTCGCGATGCCCGCCTACCTGGCCGCCAAGCGGGCCGGCGTGCCGATCGTGGTGCACGAGGCGAACGCCCGTCCGGGCCTGGCCAACAAGATCGGCGCCCGCTACACGGACTTCGTCGCGGTCTCCACGCCGGACAGCAAGCTGCGTGACTCCCGGTACATCGGCATCCCGCTGCGCCGGACCATCGCCACCCTGGACCGGGGCGCCGCCAGGCCGGAGGCCCGGCACTACTTCGGCCTCGACCAGCGGCTGCCCACCCTGCTGGTCTCCGGCGGGTCCCAGGGCGCGCGCCGGCTCAACGAGGTGGTCACCGCGATCGCCCCGCGGCTCCAGCAGTACGGCGTGCAGATCCTGCACGCCGTCGGCCCGAAGAACGAGCTGCCGCAGGTCGAGGACATCCCCGGGATGCCGCCGTACCGCGCGGTGCCGTACGTCGACCGGATGGACCTCGCCTACGCGGCGGCGGACCTGATGCTCTGCCGGGCCGGCGCCATGACCGTCGCCGAGCTGGCCGCCGTCGGGCTGCCCGCCGCGTTCGTCCCGCTGCCGATCGGCAACGGCGAGCAGCGGCTGAACGCCCAGCCGATGGTCAAGGCCGGCGGCGGCCTGCTGGTGGACGACGCCGAGCTGACCCCGGAGTGGGTGCTGCAGAACGTGCTGCCGGTGCTCACCGACCCGCAGCGGCTGTGGGACATGAGCCGGGCCGCCGCCGAGTTCGGCCGCCGGGACGCCGACGACCTGCTGGTCGGCATGGTCTACGAGGCGATCCAGGCCTCCCGCGGCGGTCGCCGCCGTGGCTGACGGCCGGCTCGCCGACCCGCTGGAGGAAGAGCTGGAGGCCGAGGAGTCCGCTCCTCGGCTCCGGCTCTCCCGGCGGGGCATCGTGGTGCTGAGCGTGCTCGGCGCCGCGGTGCTGGGCGTGCTGGCCTGGGTGGTGTTCTTCTCCTCGGTGCTGGACGTGCGCGAGGTCGCGGTCCAGGGGCCGAAGGACGAGAAGCTGACGGCGGACCAGGTCCGCGAGGCGATCGGCGGGATCGGTGACGGCCCGCTGGCCAGAGTGGACCTGGACGCCGTCCAGCGCCGGGTGGAGGCGATCCCCCGGGTGGCGAAGGCCGAGGTGTGGCGGGGCTGGCCGCACACCCTGCGGGTGAAGGTCGTCCAGCGCACGGCGGTGGCCGCCGTCAAGGGGGAGGACGGTCAGTTCACCCAGGTGGACGCCGCCGGCGTGAGCTTCGCCACCGAGGCGGCCCCGCCGGAGGGGGTGCCGGTGGTGGAACTGCGGCTCAGTCAGCAGGCCAAGGACGCGGACGGGGTGATCTCCCGTTCGCAGCTGGTTCAGGGCGCGGTGTCGGTGGCCGCCGGACTGCCGCCCGAGGTGGCGAAGCGGGCCGGAGCGGTGCTGGTGCACTCGTACGACGATATTCAGCTGCAGCTCAGCGGGGGTGCGACGGTGCGTTGGGGGAGCCCGGAGCAGACCGACCGCAAGGCCCGGACGCTGGTCGCGTTGATGGCTCAGAAGGGCTCGAACTTCGACGTGAGTGCGCCGGAGGCGCCGGCGGTGTCGGGATGATCCGGTAGGTTCTGTGCCTGAGGGAGGGGTTGACGCTGTGAAGTGTCGGCCCGACCCTTGGTGGTCACCCCGGTTTCATGTGCCGGCCGATGATCACATAGGCTCAAAAGAAAAGGGGAAGCTCGGCGTGTTCGTTGAAACACGTGCCTGGAGCCACCTAGTGTCCTGTGTCACCAGACTGTGCCCCCTGGTGATGTGACGGAGGCACAGGACTAACCCTAAAGGTCAAGTTTAGGGTTGGGGTCGGCGGTCGGCATTTCGGACATTCAGTCGGAAACCAGGCTCCCTACCCATCGACATCCGTCGGTACGATCCCCCGTCGGGTCGGGCCGACCCGGAAATTCGAGGCGAGAGGCCTTCGACGTGGCAGCACCGCAGAACTACCTCGCAGTCATCAAGGTCGTCGGAATCGGCGGCGGTGGTGTCAACGCCATCAACCGGATGATCGAGGTCGGTCTCAAGGGCGTCGAGTTCATCGCGATCAACACCGATGCGCAGGCCCTCCTGATGAGCGACGCCGACGTCAAGCTCGATGTGGGCCGTGAACTCACCCGGGGCCTCGGCGCCGGCGCCAACCCCGAGGTCGGCCGCAAGGCCGCCGAGGACCACCGCGAGGAGATCGAGGAGGTCCTCAAGGGGGCCGACATGGTCTTCGTCACCGCGGGTGAGGGTGGTGGCACGGGCACGGGCGGCGCGCCCGTGGTCGCCAACATCGCCCGTTCGCTCGGCGCCCTGACCATCGGCGTGGTCACCCGCCCCTTCACCTTCGAGGGCCGCCGCCGCGCCAACCAGGCCGAGGACGGCATCGCGAGCCTGCGCGAAGAGGTCGACACCCTCATCGTGATCCCCAACGACCGGCTGCTGTCCATCTCGGACCGCCAGGTCAGCGTGCTCGACGCGTTCCGCTCGGCCGACCAGGTCCTGCTCTCCGGTGTCCAGGGCATCACCGACCTGATCACCACCCCCGGCCTGATCAACCTCGACTTCGCCGACGTCAAGTCCGTCATGTCGGAGGCCGGTTCGGCGCTCATGGGCATCGGTTCGGCCCGCGGCGAGGACCGTGCCAAGGCGGCCGCCGTGATGGCGATCTCCTCGCCGCTGCTGGAGGCCTCGATCGACGGCGCCCGCGGCGTGCTGCTCTCCATCTCGGGCGGCTCCGACCTCGGCCTGTTCGAGATCAACGAGTCGGCCCAGCTGGTCAGCGAGGCCGCGCACCCCGAGGCCAACATCATCTTCGGCGCGGTCATCGACGACGCGCTCGGCGACGAGGTCCGGGTCACCGTCATCGCGGCCGGCTTCGACGGCGGGCAGCCGCCGGCGATCGTCCGCGACCCGGTGGTCAAGGCCACCCCCGCCGCGTCGGCCACGCCGCCGGCCGCCCCGGAGCGCCCGGCCACCCGGCCGTCCTACGGGAGCATCGGCTCGGTGACGTCGCGTTCGGAGGGAGAGACCCACGCCGCGCCGCGCGCCACCGAGACCGTGACCACCGCCCCGGTGCCGCCGCAGGTGCAGCCGGTCCGGCAGCCGTTCGTCGAGAGCCCGGCGGAGGAGCTCGACGTCCCGGATTTCCTTAAGTGATCGATCACGCCGTACGCGCGGGTGCTCACTTCGCCTTCACCGACAGGTGGGGCGGGGTGAGCACTTCGCCGTACGGGGAGCTCAACCTCGGCGGGGCGGTGGGGGACGACCCGGAGACCGTCCGGGAGAACCGGGCGATCGCCGCCGGGGAGCTCGGGCTCGACCCGGCCGACGTGGTCTGGATGAACCAGGTGCACGGCGCGCGGGTCGCCGTGGTGACGCAGCGCCAGTCGCCGGGGGACGTCCCCACGGTGGACGCGGTGGTCACCGACCGGCCGCTCGCGCTCGCCGTCCTGACCGCCGACTGCACTCCGGTGCTGCTGGCCGACCCGGTGGCGGGTGTGGTGGGCGCGGCCCACGCGGGCCGGCCCGGGCTGGCGGCCGGGGTGGTGCCCGCGGTCCTGCGGGCGATGGTCGAACTGGGGGCCGAACCCGGCCGGATCGCCGCGGCCACCGGCCCGTCGGTCTGCGGCCGGTGCTACGAGGTGCCGGCCGACCTGCGGGCGGAGGTCGCCGCGGTGGTGCCCGCCGCGTTCGCCGAGACCTCCTGGGGAACACCGGCGCTGGACGTGGCCGAGGGGGTCGCGGCCCAGCTGGCCGCCGCCGGGGTCACCGGGTTGGTGCGGTCACCGGTCTGCACCCTCGAATCCGCGGATCACTACTCCTATCGCCGCGAGCAGCGCACCGGCCGGCTCGCGAGCTACGTCTGGTTGGGCTCTGATCATTGATGACGAACGACATCTACGGACCGTTCCCGGGGAGTCGCGGCGGCCTTCCCGACCAGAGCTGGCTGGAGACCCTGACGGAGGGGCAGCGGGCCCGGTACGAGGAGCTGGGGACCAACCTCGACGTGGTCGAGCGGAGGATCGCCGACGCCTGTGCGGCTGCCGGACGGCCGCGCGACGAGGTCACCCTGGTCGTCGTCACCAAGACCTACCCCGCCGAGGACACCGCGCTGTTGGCCGGACTGGGTGTGACGGATGTCGCGGAGAACCGCGACCAGGACGCCGCACCCAAGGCAGAGCAGTGCAGAAACCTTCCTCTTGACTGGCACTTCGTCGGACAGCTGCAGACCAACAAGGTCCGCTCGGTCGTCCGGTACGCGAACCACGTGCACTCGGTGGACCGGCTGCGGCTGGTCGGGTCGCTCTCCGCGGCGGTGCTCAAGTCCGAGCGCCCGGAGCTGGGTTGCCTGGTGCAGGTGGCCCTGGACAAGGAGCACGGCGAGGGGGCCCACCGGGCCGGAGTCGCCCCGGAGGACGTCGCGGAACTCACGGACGCGATCGCCGACACGCCCGGACTGCGGCTGGACGGTGTGATGACCGTCGCTCCGTTGGCCGGTCCGCTCGCCGGAGACCCGCTCCGTGCCTTCGAGCGGCTGACGGAAATCGCAACCGCAGTACGCACGACCCATCCTGCTGCCACCATGGTCTCCGCGGGAATGAGCGGTGACCTTGAGCAGGCGATTGCCGCCGGGGCGACACATGTGCGCGTCGGAACGGCGGTACTCGGAGTGAGGTCACCCCTCAGGTAACGTCACCGGGTAGTAGATCAGACTGCAGGACAAAATAGGACAGAATCTAGCAGCTCCTCGGAGCGCTAGCGAACCGTGGATCGCAGCTCCGCGGCCCCCACCCCACGAACTCTGACCGGCCGTCGGCCTGACGGGCCGTCGTGGGTGGACCGCGGAATCCGCAGGCAGGGCCGCACGGCCTGGCCGCCGGGACGGAGTCGGTCCGCACGGAGCGAGCAGAGCGAGCGACCATCGGAAGGTGCGCGTTTCGCGAAGCCGCCACCGAGCGCCAGCGAGGTGGCTATGAGCGGAGGAGACAGGAGCATGGCCGGCGCAATGCGCAAGATGGCGGTCTACCTCGGCCTCGTGGAGGACGAGACGTACGACGGTCAGGGGTACGACCCTGACGACGACTACGACGCGGACCCCGAGCCGATTCGAACGGGACAGCGGACCGAGGACATCCCCCGGCCGGCCGCCGCGCCCGCCCCGGTCTCCTCGATCACTCCGCAGCCGGTCCCGGCCGCGGTGCCGATCCGGCAGGAGACCCCGAGGATGGCCCCAGTGTCGTCCATCACACCCGAACGCCGCCACAACCTGGAGAAGAGCGCCCCGGTGATCATGCCCAAGGTAGTGAACGAACGAGAGCCCTACCGCATCACCACGCTGCACCCGCGGACCTACAACGAGGCCCGTACCATCGGGGAACAGTTCCGTGGCGGGACCCCCGTGATCATGAATCTGACCGAGATGGACGACACCGACGCGAAGCGACTCGTAGACTTCGCCGCTGGACTCGTCTTCGGTCTGCACGGCAGTATCGAGCGCGTGACACAGAAGGTGTTCCTGCTGTCGCCTGCTAACGTCGATGTCACGGCGGAGGACAAGGCTCGGATCGCCGAGGGTGGGTTCTTCAACCAGAGCTGACCCGGCCACGACTTTACGTGTGGATCTGATCAACAGTGGATTAGCGACAGGTGACGAGCGGCAGGCCCAAGGGCCCGGAACCGGGGAGAGGGAAACGCGATGGACATCGTGTGGGCGGTGCTCTACTACGCCCTGACCGTCTTCCTGGTGTTCCTGCTCGTGCGACTGGTCATGGACTGGGTCTTCCAGTTCGCGCGTTCGTGGCGGCCCGGCAAGGCCATGGTCCTGGTCCTGGAGGCCACGTACACTGTCACGGATCCGCCGCTCAAGCTTCTTCGGCGGTTCATTCCGCCGTTGCGTTTCGGGGGCGTGGCGCTCGACCTGTCCTTCTTCGTACTGATGATCATTGTGTATGTCCTGATCTCGCTTGTGCGGCCCTAGTCGTAGGTGAGCGATGCGACAGGATGCCGGTGTGCCGACGATCACGTTGAGGTGAAGAGATGCCATTGACCCCCGAGGACGTTCGGAACAAGCAGTTCACGACCGTCCGCCTGCGCGAAGGCTATGACGAGGACGAGGTCGATGCCTTCCTCGACGAGGTCGAAGGAGAGCTGACCCGCCTGCTTCGCGAGAACGAGGACCTGCGCGCCAAGCTGGCCGCCGCGACTCGCGCCGCCGCGCAGAACCAGGCGAACATGCGGAAGGAGCCGCCGCAGGACGCCCGTTCGGGCGCCCCCGTTCCGGCCGCCATATCCGGCCCGCCGGTTCCCGGCCAGCAGGGCCCCGGCCCGCAGCAGCAGCAGATGGGCCCCGGTGGTCCGCAGCAGCAGCAGATGGGCGGCCCGCAGCAGCAGATGGGCAACCAGCCGCTCGGCCTGCCCTCCGGCGCCCCGCAGCTCCCCGCCGGCCCCCAGCAGATGGGCGGCCCGCAGCAGCAGCAGATGAACCAGACCATGGGCGGCCAGCAGCAGCTGGTCCAGCCGATGGGCGGTCAGATGCTCCAGCCCATGGGCGGCCCTGGTGGCCCGCAGCAGATGGGCAACCCGATGGGCCAGGGCATGGGCCAGCAGCAGCAGATGCAGCCGATGGGCGGCCCCATGGGCGGCCCGCAGCAGCAGCAGATGGGCGGCCCCATGGGCGCCCCCATGCAGCAGCAGGGCCCCGGTGGCGACAGTGCCGCCCGCGTCCTGGCGCTCGCTCAGCAGACCGCCGACCAGGCGATCTCGGAGGCCCGTTCCGAGGCCAACAAGATCGTCGGCGAGGCCCGCAGCCGCGCCGAGGGCCTGGAGCGCGACGCCCGTGCCAAGGCCGACGCCCTGGAGCGGGACGCGCAGGAGAAGCACCGCGTCGCGATGGGCTCGCTGGAGTCCGCGCGCGCCACGCTGGAGCGCAAGGTCGAGGACCTGCGGGCGTTCGAGCGCGAGTACCGGACGCGCCTCAAGTCGTACCTGGAGACCCAGCTGCGCCAGCTGGAGTCGCAGGCCGACGACTCGCTCGCCCCGCCGCGGATCCCCGCCACCGCGTCGCTGCCGCCGGCGGCCTCGTCGATGGCTCCGGCCGGTGCCGGTGCGATGAGCGGTGCCCCGGCCTTCGGTGGCAACCAGCCGGCCTTCGGCGGCAACGCGCCGTCGTTCGGCGGGCAGAGCTCCTTCGGCGGCAACCCGCCGGCGCCGAGCTTCGGCGGTCAGGCGTCCGGTGGCAACACCGGCGCGCCGCAGATGCAGCCGGCCGGGATGACGCAGCCGATGGCGGCCGTCCGCCCGCAGCCTCCGCAGCCGATGCAGCAGGCTCCGGCGCCGATGCGGGGCTTCCTGATCGACGAGGACGGCGACAACTGAGGTTGTAGCGAGGCCTTTTGAGAGCGCCCCCTGTTCGACCCGCGGGTCGAACAGGGGGCGCTCTGCTGTGGTGCGGACGAGGGTGGGGGACGGGCGCGCGCGGGGTGGTGACGTCGCTTCGGGGGCGCGCGGGTACGGCGAAGCCGCCGTCGCCCCGGGCGGGGTGACGGCGGCTTCGGAGTCGGTCAGGCCTTGCGGAGCTGGAAGGCGAGGCCGAGGGCTTCGTCGGCGAAGGTCTCGGAGTCCCAGTCGGCCGTGCCGGCGGCGAAGTCGGTGGCCAGGACCTCCTCGGCGACGAGGGGGCCGTGCTCGGCGATGGCCTCGGCGGTCTCCTCGGTGGTGGCCCGCCAGCGCAGGACGATCCGGTCGGCGACGTCGAGACCGGAGTTCTTGCGGGCCTCCTGGATCTGGCGGATGGCGTCGCGGGCGACGCCGAGCCGCTTGAGCTCCGGGGTGATGGCCAGGTCGAGGGCGACGGTGGCGCCGGACTCATTGGCGACGGCCCAGCCCTCGCGCGGGGTCTCGGTGATGATCACCTCGTCCGGGGAGAGGGCGACCGGCTCGCCGTTCAGTTCGACCGAGGTCTCGCCGTCGGCGCGCAGTTCGGCGGCCAGGCGGGCGGCGTCGGTGGCGGCGACCGCCTTGGCGACGTCCTGCACGCCCTTGCCGAACCGCTTGCCCAGGGCGCGGAAGTTGGCCTTGGCGCTGGTGTCGACGAGCGAGCCGCCGACCTCGGCGAGCGACTCCAGGGTGGAGACGTTGAGCTCCTCGGCGATCTGCGCGCGCAGGTCGGCGGGCAGCTCGTCCCAGCCCTGGGCGGCGATCAGCGCGCGGGACAGCGGCTGACGGGTCTTCACGCCGGACTCGGCGCGGGTGGCCCGGCCGAGCTCCACCAGGCGGCGGACCAGCGCCATGTGCCGGGAGAGGTCGGTGTCGATCAGCGACTCGTCCGCCTGCGGCCAGGTGGCCAGGTGGACCGAGGCCGGGGCGTCCGCGGCGACCGGGACGACCAGGTCCTGCCAGACCTGCTCGGTGATGAACGGGGTCATCGGGGCCATCAGGCGGGTGACCGTCTCCAGCGCCTCGTGCAGGGTGGCGAGCGCGGCCGCGTCGCCCTGCCAGAAGCGGCGGCGGCCGCGGCGGACGTACCAGTTGGACAGGTCGTCGACGAAGCCGGACAGCAGCTTGCCGGCGCGCTGGGTGTCGTACGCCTCGAAGGCGGCGTCGACCTCGCGGACCAGGGTGTTCAGCTCGGAGAGCACCCAGCGGTCCAGCTGCGGGCGGTCGGCCGGGGCCGGATCGGCCGCCGAGGGGGACCAGCCGGCGGTGCGGGCGTACAGGGCCTGGAAGGCGACGGTGTTCCAGTAGGTGAGGAGGGTCTTGCGGACCACCTCCTGGATGGTGCCGTGGCCGACCCGGCGGGCCGACCAGGGCGAACCGCCGGCGGCCATGAACCAGCGGACGGCGTCGGCGCCGTGCTGGTCCATCAGCGGGATCGGCTGCAGGATGTTGCCCAGGTGCTTGGACATCTTGCGGCCGTCCTCGGCCAGGATGTGGCCCAGGCAGACGACGTTCTCGTAGCTGTTCTTGTCGAACACCAGGGTGCCGACCGCCATCAGCGTGTAGAACCAGCCACGGGTCTGGTCGATCGCCTCGGAGATGAACTGCGCCGGGTAGCGCTTCTCGAACAGCTCCTTGTTCTGGTACGGGTAGCCGTACTGGGCGAAGGGCATCGAGCCCGAGTCGTACCAGGCGTCGATGACCTCGGGGACCCGGGTCGAGGCGCCGCCGCACTCGCGGCAGGCGAAGGTCACGTCGTCGATGTACGGGCGGTGCGGGTCGAGCTCGCTCTGGTCGGTGCCGGTGAGCTCGGAGAGCTCGGCCAGCGAGCCGACGCAGGTGAGGTGGCCCTCCTCGCAGCGCCAGATCGGCAGCGGGGTGCCCCAGTAGCGGTTACGGCTGAGCGCCCAGTCGATGTTGTTGTTCAGCCAGTCGCCGAAGCGGCCGTGCTTCACGTTCTCCGGGTACCAGTTGGTGGCCTCGTTCTCCCGGATCAGGGCGTCCTTGACCGCGGTGGTGCGGATGTACCAGGACGGCTGCGCGTAGTAGAGCAGCGCGGTGTGGCAGCGCCAGCAGTGCGGGTAGCTGTGCTCGTACGGGAGGTGGCGGAAGAGCAGGCCGCGCTCCTTGAGGTCCGCGACTAGGGCCTCGTCGGCCTTCTTGAAGAACTGGCCGCCGACCAGCGGGACCTCGGGGGCGAAGGTGCCGTCGGCGAGCACCGGGTTGACCACCGGCAGGCCGTACCTGCGGCAGGTCGCGAGGTCGTCCGCGCCGAAGGCGGGCGACTGGTGGACGATGCCGGTGCCGTCCTCGGTGGTGACGTAGTCGGCGTTGAGGACGTAGTGCGCGTTCTCGATCTCGACCAGGTCGAACGGGCGGCGGTAGGCCCAGCGCTCCATCTCGGCGCCGGTGAAGGACTCGCCGGTGGCCTCCCAGCCCTCGCCGAGGGCCTTGGCGAGCAGCGGCTCGGCGACGACCAGCTTCTCCTCGCCGTCGGTGGCCACCACGTAGGTGACCTCCGGGTGGACGGCGGCGGCGGTGTTGGAGACCAGGGTCCACGGGGTGGTGGTCCAGACCAGCAGCGCGGCCCGGCCGGCCAGCGGGCCGCTGGTCAGCGGGAAGCGGACGAAGACCGAGGGGTCGACGACGGTCTCGTAGCCCTGGGCCAGCTCGTGGTCGGACAGGCCGGTGCCGCAGCGCGGGCACCAGGGGGCGACCCGGTGGTCCTGGACCAGCAGGCCCTTGTCGAAGATCTGCTTGAGCGACCACCAGACGGACTGGACGTACGACGGGTCCATCGTCCGGTAGGCCTCGTCGAGGTCGACCCAGTACCCCATGCGGGTGGTCAGCTCGGTGAAGGCGTCGGTGTGGCGGGTCACCGACTCGCGGCACTTGGCGTTGAACTCGGCGATGCCGTACGCCTCGATGTCCTGCTTGCCGGAGAAGCCCAGCTCCTTCTCGACGGCGAGCTCGACCGGGAGGCCGTGGCAGTCCCAGCCGGCCTTGCGGGCGACGTGGTAGCCCTTCATCGTCCGGAAGCGGGGGAAGACGTCCTTGAAGACGCGGGCCTCGATGTGGTGGGCGCCGGGCATGCCGTTGGCGGTCGGCGGGCCCTCGTAGAAGACCCACTCGGGGCGGCCCTCGGACTGCTCCAGGCTGCGCTGGAAGATCTTGTTGTCCTGCCAGAACGACAGGATCTGGTGTTCGAGGGCGGGCAGGTCCACCTGTGCGGGGACGGAGTTGTAGGTGCTCATCGCGGGCGTCATACCTCCGGCGGATGTGAACGGGATCCGACGGAGGGACGAGACGGCGAGCCGCCCCGCGGTACCACCCTCCTTGGCCGCGGTGCTGCTGCGGCCCTCTTGTTTGGGCTTGCTGCCGGGTCTAGTGGGCCGGCCCGCGCGGTGGCGGGCGGCCGTTCTTCCGGCGGCTCCGGGGTGATCTTCCCGCCGTGCACACCCCCGGGCTCGCACCGTCCCCGGGTCGCTGGTGGCTGCGTACGTCGGTACTCGTCCCATCTGCGCCTTGCAGGGCCAGTGTATCGGCCGGGCGAGTCGGTTTGTCCAAATCGTTTTTCCCCGCGGTGGACGGCCGGGGCGCTCCGGGGCCGGCGGCGGTGGTGGTTAGGCGGGGGTGATCTGGGCACAAGTCTGGTCAGCGCGCGGGGCGTGGCGGCTGGGGCGGCTGCCTGGGTGGGGTCATCATGGGGCGTCGGAATGTCATGTTGTGACCGGTTTTGATCGGGATTATCGTTCCGGCACTGGAGGCCGCCGGGAACCGGCGGCTCGATTCGTTCGTAGATGGGGTCGAAGCCATGGCTGAGAAGGCAACCGGCGCGGGTACCGCCACCAAGCGGGCACGCAAGGCCGTGGCGGCCGATCCAGGGGAGGGGACCGTGACCACTACCGCACGGCAGAAGAGCAGCACCGACACCGTCACCGTGCCGCGCGGCGCCGAGTCGGTGGACCCGGCCACGCTGCCGGTCCGGCCCGGCGAGGACCCGTGGACCACCGACGAGGTCCACGAGCTGCACACCGAGCTCATCAGCGAGCTGGAGCGGCTGCAGAACGAGATCGACGCCGCGGAGGCGGCCATCTCCGGCCTGATGCGTGACTCCAACGACGGAGCCGGTGACGACCAGGTGGACGCCGGTACGAAGAACATCTCGCGGGAGAGCGAGCTCGCGCTCGCCAACAACGCCCGGGACAGCCTCGCCCAGACCGAGCGGGCCCTGACCAGACTGGAGGGCGTCGGCTTCGGCACCTGCGAGTCCTGCGGGCAGGCCATCGGGAAGGCCCGGATGCAGGCCTTCCCCCGGGCCACGCTCTGCGTGCAGTGCAAGGCCAAGCAGGAACGCCGCTGACGCGGCCGACCGGGGCGGCGCAGGGGGTCGGGCTTGCCGTACGCTCGACCCCGTAACGTCGCCTGAATCCTCGGGACACGTCCGGTTCGGAGGTGTCCGGTACGGCGACCAATGGGCCCACCCTCCCCCACCTCCAACCGGGGGAGCTCCACCGGCAGCGGAGCGGATCATCAGTACGCAAGGTTCCCCCCAGACGCGGGACGACGCCGTCCCGACCCCCGCCGAAGCCGTGGAGGTGGCCGTGGCCGAGTCCACCGAGCCCGCCGAGCCTGCTGGGCCCACCGAGGCGAGCGCCCCGGCCACGGCGGAGGCGCCGAAGGGCCGTCGGCGGGTCGGCGTGCTGATGGTCGTCGCGCTGCTCGCCTTCCTGATCGACCTCGGCAGCAAGCTGCTGGTCGTGGCCCGGCTGGAGAACCACGCGGCGATCAAGGTGATCGGGGACGTCGTCACCTTCCAGGTCATCCGCAACTCAGGCGCCGCCTTCGGCATGGGGCAGGCGCTGACCGTCGTCTTCACGATGATCGCCTCGGCCGTCATCGTGGTGATCTGGCGGATCGCCCGCCGGCTGTACAGCCTGCCCTGGGCGATCGCGCTCGGGCTGCTGCTCGGCGGGGCCCTGGGCAACCTCACCGACCGGCTGTTCCGCTCGCCGGGCGTCTTCCGCGGGCACGTCGTCGACTTCATCTCCGTCCAGCACTTCGCGGTCTTCAACCTCGCCGACTCGGCGATCGTCTGCGGCGGAATCCTCGTCGTGCTGCTCTCCTTCCGGGGCAGCAACCCGGACGGCACCGTCCACCAGCAGGGCGGCAAGACCGAGTAGCAGGGGCCCCCGGGCGGTCGGGCGGGCGGCGGAGGGCCGCGGTTCCGGCATACTCGTACGGGTGAGTACCGCAGCGCAGATCCGCAGCCTCCCCGTACCCGACGGCCTGGAGGGCGAGCGCCTCGACGCCGCCCTCGCCCGGATGTTCGGCTTCTCCCGGACGAAGGCCGCCGAGTTGGCCGCCGACGGCAAGGTGACGCTCGACGGCGCCGTGGCCGGAAAGTCGGACCGGGTGACCGCCGGCTCCTGGCTGGAGGTCGAGATCCCGGCCCCCGCCGCCCCCGTGCGGATCATCGCCGAGCCGGTCGAGGGCATGCGGATCATCCACGACGACGAGGACATCGTGCTCGTCGACAAGCCGGTCGGCGTCGCCGCCCACCCCAGCCCCGGCTGGACCGGCACCACCGTCATCGGCGGGCTCGCCGCGGCCGGCTACCGGATCTCCACCTCCGGCGCCGCCGAGCGCCAGGGCGTCGTGCACCGGCTGGACGTCGGCACCTCCGGGCTGATGGTCGTCGCCAAGTCCGAGCGCGCGTACACCGACCTCAAGCGGCAGTTCCACGACCGGATCACCGAGAAGCGCTACCACGCCCTCGTGCAGGGGCACCCGGACCCGCTGAGCGGCACCGTGGACGCGCCGATCGGGCGGCACCCCAGCTCGGACTGGAAGTGGGCCGTGACCAAGGACGGCAAGCCGTCCGTCACCCACTACGACCTGATCGAGGCCTACCGCTCGGCCTCGCTGCTCGACATCAAGCTGGAGACCGGGCGCACCCACCAGATCCGGGTCCACATGTCCGCGCTGCGCCACCCCTGCGTGGGCGACCTGACCTACGGCGCCGACCCGACGCTGGCCAAGCGGCTCGGGCTGACCCGGCAGTGGCTGCACGCCGTGTCGCTCGGCTTCGAGCACCCGGCGGACGGGCAGTGGGTCGAGTTCTCCAGCGAGTACTCGCCCGACCTGCGCAAGGCGCTCGACATCATCTCGTCGGAGAGCTGAGATGACGGCGGCCATCCGGACCGCGGCGGGCGCCGCGGACCTGGCGCTGGTGCGGGACGTGCGGCGCGAGGTGTTCATCGTCGAGCAGAACGTGCCGGAGGAGCTGGAGTACGACGAGTACGACGCGACCTCGGTGCACCTGCTGGCCGTGGCGGCGGACGGGACCGCGCTCGGGACCGGACGGCTGATCTTCGGGGAGCAGGCGCTGAAGCTCACCGGGGGTGTCGAGGGCAGGGTGCTGCTCGGACGCCTCGCGGTGGTGTCGGCGGCCCGGAGGACCGGGCTCGGGGCCCAGCTGGTGCGGGCGATCGAGGCGGCCGGGCTCGACCGCGGGGCCGTCGAGGTGGAACTGCACGCGCAGGTGCGGGCGCTGGGGTTCTACGAGCGGCTGGGGTACGCGGCCGAGGGCCCGGTGTACGAGGACGCGGGGATACCGCATCGGACGATGACGCGGGTGCTGTAGGGCGCGCCCTGTGGATCCCCGTACCCCTGGTGGGGTGCGGGGATCTCCGTCGTCCCGTGCCGTACCAGGGCGCAACGGGGTGAACGGGGCGGAAGCGGCGGCTTCGGCGGTGGCCTTATCGGACGCCTACCCGGGGGGCGGATACGATCAGCCCCCATGGAGTTCGGTGGGGCGTGGCGCCGGTGGCGCAGCCGGGGTACGACGGTGCGGCGCAGGGTGGTGGCCGGTGCGGTGGCCCTGGTGGTGGTGGCCGGGGTCGGTACGGCGACGGTGGCGTCCGGCGGTGAGCCGGCGGTCCATCAGGAGGACCGTTTCCTCGCCATGCCGGAGACCCCCGGCAGTGACCAGCAGGTCCAGGTGGACACCTCCTTCTTCACCACCGGCAGCACCCCGCGCCCGGCGGTCCTGCTCGCGCACGGCTTCGGCGGTTCCAAGGACGGCGAGCGCGAACGCGCCCAACAGCTGGCCCGGCAGGGCTACGCGGTGCTGACCTGGTCGGCGCGCGGCTTCGGGCACTCGGGCGGGAAGATCGGCCTCAACGCGCCCGACCGCGAGGTCGAGGACGTCAAGCACCTGGTGGACTGGCTGGCCCAGCGGCCCGAGGTGCAGCTCGACGGGCCCGGCGACCCCCGGGTCGGCATCACCGGTGCCTCGTACGGCGGCGCCGTCTCGCTGCTGGCCTCCGCGTACGACCACCGGATCGACGCGGTGGCCACCCAGATCACCTGGTGGAACCTCGCCGACGCGCTGTTCCCGCAGGGCGTGCAGGGCTCGGGCGCCGTCGACGGTGTGTTCAAGAAGCTCTGGGCCGGGATCTTCTTCACCACCGGCGCGGCCGGCGACCTCGGGCCCTCCGGCGGCGCGCCGCGCGGCGGCGGGGCCGGGCAGGGCGGGCCGGGGCAGGGCGGCGACGCCGCGGGCGGGCCGGTCGGCTGCGGGCGGTTCCTGGAGTCGCTCTGCCAGATGTACGACCGGGTCGCCACCGCCGGGCACGCCGACCCGGAGGCCGTCGCGCTGCTGGACCGCTCCAGCCCGTCCTCGGTGGCCGCGCAGCTCAAGGCGCCCACCCTGGTCGTGCAGGGCCAGCAGGACTCGCTGTTCCCGCTCGACCAGGGCGACCGGATCGCCCGGGCCGTCGCGGCCAACGGGGCGCCGGTCTCGGTGGACTGGTTCGCCGGCGGGCACGACGGCGGCACCGACACCAGCGCCCGGGTCGACGACCGGGTGACCGCCTGGTTCGACCACTACCTGAAGGGGCAGGGCGACGACACCGGCCCCGCGTTCCGGGTCACCCGCACCGGGGGCGTCGACTCCACCGGCTTCCAGGCCGTGCTGCGCGGCGCCTCCGCCGACCGCTACCCGGGCCTGGGCGGAACCGGCTCCCATGGTGTCGAACTGGCCGGTGGTGAGCAGACCATCGCCAACCCGCCCGGCGGGGCCCCGCCGGGGATCTCGACGCTGCCCGGGATCGGCGCGCTCAGCCAGGCCGCATCGCTGGGCGCCGGGCTGTCGCTCGACTTCCCCGGCCAGCACGCCGCCTTCGACTCCGCGCCGCTGGACCAGCCGCTGCACCTGACCGGGCAGCCCACCGTGCCCGTCCAGGTGCGCGCCGACCGGCCGGACGCGGTGCTCTTCGCCAAGCTGTACGACGTGGGCCCGGACGGCAAGGCCGTGCTCCCGCAGCAGCTCGCCGCCCCGCTGCGGGTCACCGGCGCCGACGCGGGCCGCACCGTCACGGTCGCGCTGCCCGCCGTCGACCACACCTTCGCCGCCGGGCACCGGCTGCGGCTCGTCCTGGCCGCCACCGACCTCGCGTACGCCTCGCCCGTCGAGCCCGCCACCTACCGGGTCGCGCCAGCCGGGGCGCTCACCGTGCCGACCGACGACGAACTCGTCACCGAGGCCACGCCGCTGCCCGCGCGCACCTGGCTGCTGCCGCTGGCGGCCGTCGTGGTGGCGCTCGGCCTGGTGCTGTCGCCCCGGCTGCTGCGCCGCCGTCGGCGGGGGGCGGGCGACGGGCCGGCGTACGATCCGGCGCTGGCCGGGGTGCCGTTGCAGATCACCGGCCTGAGCAAGCGCTACAAGGGCGCTCAGGACCGTTACGCCGTGCGGGAGTTGGGCTTCCGGGTGGAGCAGGGGCAGGTGCTCGGCCTGCTCGGGCCCAACGGCGCCGGCAAGACCACCACGCTGCGGATGCTGATGGGCCTGATCCGGCCCGACGCGGGCGAGATCCGGATCTTCGGCCACCTGGTGCGCCCCGGCGCACCGGTGCTCTCCCGGGTCGGCGCCTTCGTCGAGGGCGCGGGCTTCCTGCCGCACCTCACCGGCCGGGCCAACCTGCGGCTGTACTGGCAGGCCACCGGCCGGCCGGAGGAGGACGCCCGCTTCGACGAGGCGCTGGCCATCGCCGGTCTCGGCGAGGCGCTCGACCGCGCGGTGCGGACCTACTCGCAGGGCATGCGGCAGCGGCTCGCCATCGCCCAGGCCATGCTCGGGATGCCGGACCTGCTGATCCTCGACGAGCCGACCAACGGGCTCGACCCGCCGCAGATCCGCGAGATGCGCGAGGTGATGATCCGGTACGCCGCCGCCGGCCGTACCGTCATCGTCTCCAGCCACCTGCTCGCCGAGGTCGAGCAGAGCTGCACGGACCTGGTGGTGATGGACCGCGGGCGGCTGATCACCACCGGAGCCGTCGGCGAGATCGTCGGTGCGGGCGAGCTGCTGTTCCTCGGCGTGCCCGCCGGGTACGAGCCCGGGTCGGTCGTCGAGAAGGTGGGCGCGCTGGCCGGGGTCGGTTCGGCGGAGGCTGTCGAGGGCGGGCTGCTGGTGCGCCTGGACGGGCTGGCGGCGCACGAACTGCTGGCCGAACTGGTGCGCCTCGGCGTGCCGGTGGAGAGCGCCGGGCCGCAGCGGCGGCTGGAGGACGCGTTCCTGTCGTTGATCGGAGGTGCGGCGTGAGCAGTGGCGTGAGTGGTGGGGCGAGCGGTGACGTGAGCAGTGGCGTGAGTGGTGGGGCGAGCGGTGACGTGAGCAGCGATGTGAGCAGTGGCGCGAGCGGCGTCGTGTCGGCGGACCACGCCGAGGGGTACCGGGCGGGCCGGACGCTGCCGCTGCGGGTGGAGGCGATGCGCCAACTGCGCCGCCGCCGCACCCTGGTGATCGGCGCGGTGCTGGCCGCCCTGCCGTTCGTGATGCTGGCCGCGTTCCAGATCGGCGGCACCCCGAGCCGCCCCGACCGGACCACCTTCATCGACCTGGCCACCGCGTCCGGGCCCAACTTCGCCGCCACCATGCTGTTCGTGGGCACCGGCTTCCTGCTGGTCATCCCGGTGGCGCTGTTCTGCGGCGACACGGTCGCTTCCGAGGCGAGCTGGTCCTCGCTGCGCTACCTGCTGGCCGCGCCGGTGCCCCGGGCCCGGCTGCTGGCCCGCAAGTTCGCGGTCGGGCTGGCGTTCTCGGCGGTGGCGGTGGTGATGCTGCCGCTGATCGGGTTGGTCGTCGGCACCGCCGCGTACGGCTGGGGGGACCTCAAGCTGCCCACCGGGGCCAGCCTTTCGGCCGGGGAGGCGCTGCCCCGGCTGGCCGTCGCGGCGGCCTACGTGTTCCTCGCCGAGATCGTGATCGCCGCGCTGGCGTTCTGGCTCTCCACGGCGACGGACGCGCCGCTGGGCGCCGTCGGCGGGGCGGTGTTCGCGTCGATCATCACCGGGGTGCTGGACGCCGTCACGGCGCTGGGGGGCCTGCGGGAGTGGCTGCCCGCGCACTGGCAGTACGCCTGGGCGGACGCCCTGCAGCCGCAGTTGGAGTGGGGCGGCATGGTGCAGGGCGTCTCGCTGTCGCTGTCGTACGCGGCGGTGCTGCTCGCGCTGGCGTTCCGGGGGTTCGCGCGCAAGGACGTGGTGTCGTAGGGCCGTCGTGCTGCGGGCCCGCCGCGTGGGTGCGGCGGGCCCGGGTGACAGACGTGGGGCCCGGCGTGGGGGCCCGGGGTGGGGTCAGGCGATCGGGGCGTTCGCGCGCTCGATCCGCTGGGTGCCGGTGCGGGTGCGGTAGGAGCGGGTCCAACTGCTGGTCGCGTTCTTGCGGGTGCGGTCGGAGAGGACGTAGTAGTCCATCTGGGTCTGCTCGGGCGTGATGTCCAGGACTCCGTAGCCGTGCGAGTCCAGGTCGACCCACTTGACGTGCGGGTTGGCCGTCCTGATCGCGGTGCCGGCCGCCAGTGAGACGGTCTGCGGGGCGACCTTCAGGAGGTCGTCGACGTTGTCGGAGGTCACCGAGGTGACCACGAACTCGGTGGCGACACTGCCGGACAGCGGGTAGGTGGCGGCCTCGTTCGGGACGTCGGCGGCCCATGCGGAGTGGATGTCGCCGGTCAGGAAGACGGTGTTGGTGATGCCGTTCGCCTTGAGGTGGCCGAGCAGCTCGCGGCGGTCGTGGGTGTAGCCGTCCCACTGGTCGGGGTTGACCGCCACGCCCTCGCCTGGCAGGCCGAGCAGCTTGGCCAGCGGGCGCAGCAGGTAGTCGGGCAGCGAGAGGAAGGCGACCGGGGAGATCATCACCTCGTTGCCGATCAGCCGCCAGGTGGTGTCGGAGGCGGACAACCCGGCCTTGAGCCAGTCCAGTTGGGCGCGGCCGGTGAGGGTGCGGTCGGCCGAGTCGACGGCACCGCTGCCCGTCTTCGCCTGCTGGGAGCGGAACGAGCGCTGGTCCATCAGGTGCAGGTCGGCGAGCTTGCCGTAGCGCAGGCGGCGGTAGGTGGTGCCGGCGATCGAGGGCCGGACCGGCATCCACTCGAAGTAGGCCTGCTTGGCGGCGGCCATCCGGTCGGCCCAGGCGCCCTCGGTGCCCGGGGTGTGGTTCTCGGCGCCGCCGGACCAGGCGTCGTTGGCGAACTCGTGGTCGTCCCAGATCGCGATGGTCGGGAGCTTGGCGTGCAGGGCCTGGAGGTCGTCGTCGGTCTTGTACTGGCCGTGCCTGGTGCGGTAGTCGGCGAGGGTGAGGATCTCGTGGGTGGGGGCGTGCGGGCGCACGACCGTGCCGCGGGCGCAGAACTCGCCGGTCTTGTACTCGTAGATGTAGTCGCCGAGGAAGAGGAAGGCGTCCAGGTCGCCGCGGGCGGCGAGGTGGCGGTAGGCGGAGAAGTAGCCGCCCTCCCAGTTGGCGCAGGAGGCGACGCCGAACCGCAGCCGGGAGAGGGCGGCGTCGGTGGCGGGGGTGGTGCGGGTGCGGCCGGTGGGGGAGGCGGCGGTGCCGGTACCGGCGGTGGCGGTGGCGGTGAAGCGGTACCAGTAGGGGGTGTCCGGGGTCAGGCCGCGGACGTCGGCCTTGACGGTGTGGTCGGCGACGGCGGTGGCGGTCACCGTGCCGCTCGCGACGACGCGGGTGAAGGCCTGGTCGGCGGCCAGCTCCCAGCGGACCTCGGTGTCGGGGCCGAGGCCCGAGCCGGGGACGGCCTCGGGGCGGGGCGTCACCCTGGTCCAGAGCAGGACGCCGTCGGGGAGGGGGTCGCCGGAGGCTATGCCGTGCAGGAAGCGGGGGGCGGCTTCGGGGGTTCCGGGGGCCTGGGCGGCTCCGGCGGCCTGGGCCGGCTCGGCGGCTTCGGCGGGGGTGGGGAGGGCGATCGGGAGGGCGGCGGTCGCGCCGGCGGCCAGCGCGCCGGCCTTCAGGACCTGGCGGCGGCGCGGGTGGGCGGGGGTCATGTCATGGACAAGATCGTTCACGTCCGGAAGGTTACCCGCTAGTAAAGCGTAGGTAAATCAGGTGACCTGACGACCCGTCGTGGAGGGGAAAGGGGCTGCGGTTCGGCGCGGGCGGGCCGGGGAAGTCGGGGCGGGCCGGCCGGGGAAGTCGGGTCGCCGGATCATGCGGGATCATGGGGGAGTACCCGCCCTCAGCTGCCGAAGGACCCCGACCGTGGCCCAGATCGTCCTCTTCCACTCCGCCCTCGGGCTGCGCCCCGCCGTCCACGCCGCCGCCGACCGGCTGCGCGCCGCCGGGCACACCGTGCACACCCCGGACCTGTACGACGGGCGGACCTTCGACGACATCGAGGCCGGACTGGCGTACCAGGAGGAGGTCGGCGGCAGCGAGGAACTGCTGCGCCGGGCCGTCACCGCCGCCGCTCCGCTGTCGGACGGCGGCCTGGTCTACGCGGGCTTCTCGCTCGGCGGCTCGCTCGCGCAGAACCTCGCCCTCGCCGACGACAAGGCCCGCGGCCTGCTGCTCCTGCACGGCACCTCCGACCTGCGCGAGGACGCGGCCACCGAGATCCCGGTGCAACTGCACGTCGCCGAGCCGGACCCGTTCGAGACCGAGGACTGGCTGAACGCCTGGTACCTGGGGATGCGGCGGGCCGGGGCCGACGTCGAGGTTCACCGCTACCGGGGCGCCGGGCACCTGTTCACCGACACCGAGCTGGCCGACTGCGACGCCGAGGCGGCGGAGCGGGCCTGGGCCATCGCGCTGGACTTCCTCGGCGAGCTGGATTCCTGACCGGGAGGTGAGGGGGTCGTCGGGGCGGCCGGTCAGCCGGCGAGCCCCGGCACCACCAGGCCGGACTCGTACGCGATCACCACGGCGTGGGTCCGGTTCTGCGCGCCGAGCTTGGTCAGCACGTTCCCGACGTGCGTCTTCACCGTCTCCAGGCTCACCCTGAGCGACTCCGCGATCTCCGGGTTGGACTGGCCCGTGGCCATCGACCGCAGCACCTCCTCCTCCCGCACCGTCAACGCCGCCCGGGGCAGCGCCTCGGCGGAGTCCAGCGGGCGGGCGGAGACCATCCGGCGCAGCGCCGCCGGGAAGAGGATCGCCTCCCCGGCCGCCGCCACCCGCACCGCCTCCGCGATCTGCCGTACCGGAAGCCGCTTCAGCACGAACCCGCTCGCCCCCGCGCTGAGCGCGGCGGTGACGTAGCCGTCGTTCTCGAAGGTGGTGATCACCACGACCTTCGGCGGCGCGGCCGACTCGGCCAGCAGCTGCCGGGTGGCCTCGATCCCGTTGCGGCGCGGCATCCGTACGTCCATCAGGACCACGTCCGGCCGCAGCCGCTGCGCCTGGTCGACCGCGTCGACGCCGTCGGACGCCTCCCCGACCACCGTGATCCCCGGCTGCACCGCGAGCAGGGTGCGCAGGCCGCTGCGGGTCACCTCGTCGTCGTCCGCGATCAGGAGGGTGACGGGGGCGTTGCCCGGGGCGTCGGTGGGGTCCGGGCCGGTCATGCCGACAACCGCACGGGCAACTGCACGGCCAGCCGCCAGGCCTGGGGCCCGTCCGGCCCGGCCTCGATCTCGCCGTGCAGCAGCCGGACCCGCTCGGCCAGGCCCGGCAGGCCGTGGCCGGACGTCGGGAAGGCGCCCTGGCGCGGACCCGTCCCGGTCCGGTTGACCACGCTGAGCTCCAGGGTGTCCGGCCCGGCCGCCACCCGGACCTCGATCGGGCCGCCGGCTCCGTGCCGCAGCGCGTTCGTCAGCCCCTCCTGGAGGATCCGGTACGCCGCTCGGGAGAGCGTCCCCTGCACCTGCGCCAGCTCGCCGGACAGCTCCGGCTCCACCACCGCGCCGGCGTGCCGCAACCGGTCCAGCAGCTCGGGCAGGTCGGCCAAGGTCCGGGCCGGGGCCGCCCCCGATTCCTCCTCGCGCAGCGCACCCAGCACGTAGTCCAGGTCCTCCAGGGCGGCCCGGGTCGACTCCTCGATGCTGCGCATGGCGGCCCGCGCCGCCACCGGGTCGGCGGAGAGCACCTCGCCCGCCACCGCCGCCTGGATCGTGGCCGCCGTCAGGGTGTGCCCGATCGAGTCGTGCAACTCGTGCGCCAGCCGGTTGCGTTCGGCCAGCCGGCGCTCCCGCTCCGCCGCCATCGCCAGCCGCTCGGCCGCCGACGGCCCCAGCAGCTTCGGGGCCAGACCGCGCAGGGCGCTCGCCACCGCCGCGCACACCACCGGCGCCAGCAGCAGGCAGGCCGCCGCCACCACCCAGCTCCAGACGCCCGTCACCTGCACCGACCGGTCGGGCCAGCTCAGCCGGGCATCACCGGAGACCCAGCCGCCCGGCAGGGCCACGGCCGCGCCGAGCAGGACGAGGCTCACCAGGCCCCCCACCCAGCCCAGCGCCACGTGCAGCAGCAGCCACAGCGGGGTGCGCCAGCGGTCGGTGCCGGGGGTGTCCGCCGCCCGGGTGTCGGACACCGGATCCGGCAGCGGCACCCGCAGCAGCCGGCGGGCGCCGCCGATCAGCACCCGCCGGGTGGTGCGGGCCAGCCCGACCACGGCGAGCAGCGCCGCCCAGGCCAGCAGGGTGAGCACCGCCCGTGCGAGGTAGGGGCCGGACGGCCAGGCCATCATCGGCAGCATCGCGAACGGCAGCAGCGGCAGGCTCGCCAGCGCGCCGAGGAAGGCGAACAGCACACCCGAGTACGTGGAGCCGCGCAGCAGCGGCCGGATTCCCCTGATCATGATCACCAGTATTGCGGCGCAGCTCGTGGGGGTCCTCCCCCGATCGGGGGAGCGTTCGTTCCGGCCTTCCGGCCTCGGTCCTTCCGGCCTCGGCGTTTCTGCTCCGGCGGGAAAGCTACGGCGAGGCGGCCCCGGAGGCATCGGCGCGGCCCCGGGTGAGCAGGCGGGTCGTGCTGCCGTCGTCCTCCGTGATGTCGCGGACGTGCCGGAAGCCGATCCTGCCCAGCAACGCCAGCGAAGCGAGGTTGGCGTCGGCGACCGTCGCGTGCACCTCGGCCAGCCCCAGGGCGGTGAAGCCGTAGTCGACGATCGCGGCCGCCAGTTCGGTGCCCAGGCCGCGGCCCCACGCCTCCGGGGCCAGCGCGTAGACGATCTCGAAGCCCTCGACCACGGTGGTGGGCTTGATCTCGGCGTGCCCGACGAGGCGGCCGTCGTGCCGCACGGCCCAGACGTCGAACCGGTTCGAGGCGTAGACCTGGGTGAAGACGCGGCCGAACAGGGCCCGGTCCTCGGCCTCGGACTGCGGGCCGTCGCCCATCCACCGGGACACCTGCCGGTTCTGGAACAGCGCCACGAAGTCCTCTTCGTCCGCGAGGACGTAGGGGTCGAGCAGCAGGCGCTCGGTACGCAGGGTCGGGGTCATGTCGGGCGACGGTACGGGGGCCGTCGCCCGCCCGGCAAGCGGCTTTCGGGAGGTTGGAGCACCGGTGGCGATCGCGGTCGAACGGGTGTCGGGGGCGGCGTCGTGGGGATCACATCGCGGGCTCCGAACGGACGGATATCATCCGGGAATGGTCAACCTTCGCACCCGCACGGTGGTTTTCGATCTCGACGGCACGCTCTGCTTCGACGGGCGGACGATCGACGGTCGGATCCTGACGGCGATCGGGGAGTGCGAGCGGGCCGGGTACCGGGTGGTCTTCGCGTCGGCCAGGCCGGTTCGGGACATGCTGCCGGTGCTCGACGGCGCCTTCCCGGCCGCGATGCTGATCGGCGGGAACGGGAGCCTGGTGTCGGTCGACGGGCAGGTGCGGGCCCGGGCCGTGTTCGAACCGGCGGTGCTGGGCGGGCTGATGGCGGCGGTCGCGCGCTACGAGGCGGGCTATCTCGCGGACGGGCCCTGGGACTACGCGTACACCGGGCCGGTGGACCACCCGATCCGGGGCCGCGTCGACCAGGGCGGCCTGGCGAGCCGGGTGGAGCTGGCCGAGCTGCCCGAGGTGGTGAAGTTCCTGGTCGTCGAGGCGTCGGACATGGCGGAACTCGCCGAGGCCGGCCGGGGGCTCGGGCTGATGGTGAACCACCACCTCGACGAGGCGATCATCGACTTCGCGCCCGGTTCCACGACGAAGTGGGAGGCCCTGACGTCGATGGGCATCGGCGCGTACGCGGCCTTCGGCAACGACATCAACGACTTCGACCTGTTGCGCAACGCCGAGCGGGCGGTGCGGGTCGGCACGCATTCCGGGCTGGACGGCGTCGCCCACGTCAGCGTCGCGGCCGAACCGGAGGCGGTGGCGGCCGAGATCGCGCTGCTGGCGCGGACGGCCGAGGACCGGTAGGGCGCCGGGGTGCCTGCCGCCACAGGTGCCTGATCCGGGCGGCCGCCTTCTGAACCAGCCTTGATCTCAAGGGCGGTTGAGGTTCTACGGTGGCCGTGTTCCGGTGATCGCTCGAAGGGGGCGAATGGACATGGCAGTCCGGGAGTACTCGCAGGAGGAGCTGGCCGCCCAGCCCATCGGCGCGTGGAGCGGTGAGGCGTGCCGGCGGGTGGTCGGGGCCCTCCGTGCGCAGTTGGCGGTGGAGGACCTCACGCAGCCGCACTGGTGGACGCTCAACCACGTGGCCGGAGATCCGGGCCGGTGGACCCGGGCGGCGTTGGTCGAGCGGCTGGCGAGGTACGAGGACCTCGGGATCGACTTCGGCGGCGTCTTCGACGACCTCGTCGCCCGGGGGTGGCTGACGGAGGAGGCGGGGGCCATGACGCTGACCGAGGCGGGGGAGGCCGGCCGCCTCCGGGCGCGGGAGCGCAATCTGCGGGTGCACCGGCAGACGCACGAGGGCATCGGCGCGGCCGAGTTCGCGACCACGATCGACGTCCTGCGTCGGATGGTCGCCAACCTGGGGGGCGACGGGAACCTGCCCGACTGAAGGGTGTCGAGGTGGCCGCAGCGCGGGAAGTCGGGTAGGTCGACTTCCTGCGCTGCTCTCATGTGACGCAGGTCACGTCGAACGCAGAACCTGCGCGCGGTCGCGGGCGTCTGGCTGGTGTGAGATCACGCAGGAGAGCACTGGACGAGCTGGACGAGGAACGCCTCGTCCGGCTGATCGCCAGAAGTGACCGCGCGGCGTTCGACGAGCTGTACCGGCGCACGTCGCCGTGGCTGGCGGTGCGGTTGCGCCGTCGCTGCGCGGACGAGCAGATCGTCGCCGAGGTCATGCAGGAGACCTATCTGGCGGTGTGGCGCGCGGCCGGCGCGTTCGCCGGGAGCGCCGTCGGCGGGACGGCCGTCGGGTGGCTGTGGACGATCGCGGCGCGCCGCCTCGTCGACGCCTTCCGCCGTCGTGCCCACCACGCCGAACCGCCGGCCGCCGCCGCCGAGCGGGCCGTGGTGCCCGCGGCGGAGGAGGAGGCGCTCGCCGGGACCGTCGGCGGCGACGTGGGCGACGCCCTGCGGCGGCTGGCGCCGGAACTCCGAGACGTACTACAGGCGACGGTGCTCGACGGGCTCTCCGTCCGGGAGACCGCCGTCCTGCTCAGACTGCCCGAAGGCACGGTCAAGACCCGTGCCCGCCGGGCCCGGATCGCGATGCGGGAGGCGCTGGCATGAACGCGGAACACGCGTCGAGGCGGCTGATCGACGACTACGCGCGTGGTGACACGGCGATGGCCGCGGACACGGTGTGGGCGCTGGAGGCCCACCTGGAGACGTGCGCGCCGTGCCGGAGCCTGCTGGCGGCCTCCGTGGCCACCGAGGCGCCCGGCGTCGCCGCGCTCGTCGACACCGTCCGGGCCGGTCTGGACGCGCAGTTGGGCGTGGCCGTCGGGGCGCCCCGACGGCGGCACCGCCCGACGTGGGTGTCGGCCTGGCTGACACCGGCCATGACCCCGTGGCTGGCGATGACCGCCGTCGTCACCCTGGTGGCGCTGCTGCTGGACGTGGCCGCGCCGGCGAAGGTCTTCGGCGGCGCCTCGATGGTGGCGCTGATCGCGCCCGTGCTGCCGCTGTGCGGTGTCGCCGCGTCGTGGTCGCGCGGTCTGGACCCGGCGCACGAACTGACCGCCTCGACCGCCCGGGCCGGCCTGGCCCTGCTGCTCAGGCGCACCACCGCGGTCCTCGTGGTGGTCGTGCCCGGGCTCCTGCTGGGGGGATGGCTGACCGGGAACACGACGGTCGCGCAGTGGCTGCTGCCCTCCCTGGCCTTCACCTCCACCGCCCTGGCGCTGGGCAGCGTGGTCGGCGTGACCCGCGCCGCCGTGGGGCTGGTGGCCGGGTGGGGCGCCGCCGTCGTGGTGCCCGCGTTCGTCACCGGCCGCATCCCCGCCGTCCTCGAACTCGCCCTGCACCGCGACCAGTTGCCCGTGTGGGGGCTGCTCCTCGCACTCGGCATCTGCGCCGTGATCACCCGCAGGGACGCGTACTCAACGCTGTGAAACCCATGTCCACCCTGGAAAGGGACCATCGCATGACGTATACGGCGAGCGCGGCCGACACCGCGCCGAAGACCTACGCCTGGGAGATCCGGGCCAGCGGCCTGAGGGTGCGCGTCGGACGGAGCAAGATGGCCGTCGACGGGCTCGACCTGTCCCTGGGCATCGGCGCCCACGGGCTCCTCGGGCCCAACGGGGCGGGCAAGACCACCCTGATCCGGACGCTGGCCACCGTGCTGCGCCCCACCGAGGGCGAACTGGAGATGCTCGGCACCTCCCTGGGGGGCAGGGTGGGCGACCACCGGGCCCTGCGCCGCCAGATCGGCTACCTGCCGCAGGACTTCGGCTACTACAAGCGCTTCACGGTGCGCGAGTTCGTCGAGTACATGGCCTGGCTGAAGGAGGTGCCGAAGGCGGACATCCCCGGGGCCGTGCAACGGGCCGTGGAACGGGTGGGCCTGGCGGACCGCGCCGACCACCGGATGAAGACCCTGTCCGGCGGCATGGTGCGGCGGGCCGGCATCGCCCAGGCCATCGTCAACTCCCCCGCGGTGCTGCTGCTGGACGAGCCGACGGCCGGCCTGGACCCGGCGCAGCGGCTGCGCTTCCGCGAGCTGTTGCAGGACCTGGGCCGCGACACCTGCGTGGTCGTCTCCACCCACCTGGTCGAGGACGTCGCGGCCGCCTGCTCCGACGTGGTGCTGTTCGCCGACGGCCGCCTCGTCTTCCAGGGCACGCCGGACGAGTTGGGTGCGGCAGGCAGCCCCGACCACCCGGGCGACAGCCCCCTGGAGCGCGGCTACTCGGCGCTGCTCCGCAACTCCGGGCAGCAGGGGAGCGCCTGGTGAACGGACGTGTGCTGCGAACCGAACTGAAGCGCTCCGCCGCCCCGTGGGCCGGAGTCGTCGTCCTGGGCGGCAGCCTGGCGGTCTTCTTCCCGTTCGACGCGTTCTGGTGGCACGGCACCGCGGGGTGGACGGCCCAGTGGACCACCATGGCCATGTGGACCCGGTCCCTGTTGTCCTTCTGGTGGCCGTTCGTGGTCGGCATCGGGGCGGTGTACGGGCTGCGCGAACCCCGCTCGGGGATGACCGAGCTGTTGTCGACCACGCCGCTGCCGGCCTGGCGCCGTGCGGCGCTGCCGACCGGTGCGATCGCGCTCGCGCTGGCGGCGGGCTTCGGCCTGCTCGTCCTGGCGGGCGGAATCCAGGTGGCGCTCGGTCCGACCACCTACACCCCCCTCGGGTGGCTGCCGATCTCACTGGTGGCGGTACTGGCCCTGGTCGCGGGCGCCGTGTTCGGCATGGGTGTCGCGCGGGCGCTGCCCTCCGTCCTCACCCCGCCGGCGCTGGTGGTGGTCGTCCTCGTGGCGACGGGCCTGCTCCTGCGCGTGAACAGTGAAGGGGCGGTACCGACGGGCAGGGTGTCGAACCGCTTCGCCCAGCTGAACCCGGCGACCGCGGAGCCGCGGCAGATGCTGCTGACCCTGGCCGGCTCCGTCCACCTCGGCCAGACGCTCTGGCTGCTCGGCCTGCTCGCCACCGGCTTCGCGCTGCTGGTGGCCGTGACCCGCCGGGCCCGGCTGCTCGCGGTGACTCCCGTCCTGGCCGGCCTGGCCCTGGCCCTGCTGGTCATCCCGGCCGCTGCGCGCGACACCTACGTCGTCGACAAGGCCGCCGCGACGCTGGTGTGCGACGGGCCGGTGTGCGTGACGCAGGCGAGCCGTTCGCGCCTGGCCGAGCTCGCGTTGCGCAGCAAGGACGCGATGCGCGTGCTGCACGACGTCCTGGGCGACAAGGCGCCGACCTCGGTGCGCGAGGACACCGCGCTGCACGAGCTCGCCGAGGCGCGCGAACTCTCCGCAGACGTGCTGCTGGTCGACTTCAACGATCGGATGCTCGCCGACGCGACAGGTGAGAAGCTGACCCGCGCGCTGATCGGCAGGGGCCTGGCACCGAGCTGCTACCCGGACAACGACCGGGAGGGCGGGGGGAGCTACGACGTCCTCGGCCAGAGCCTCGCCGTGAGCTGGGCCCTCCACGACCCCCAGCTCCAACCGCTGAAGGAGAAGGGCACCGACGCGTACGCGATCAAGCTCTGGGCGGAGGCCGACGCCGCGTGGCAGAAGCTGATGGCGCTGCCACCGGCCGAGCAGCGCTCGCAGATCGTCGAGCTGCACGCCGCCGCCCTCTCCTGCGCGGGGTACAAGCAGATGCAGAAGCTGGCCGGGGAGGCGTCGCAGTGAGGTGGCTGATGCTGTACGCGCGTTCACGGCAGGTGCCCACGTCGGCCGCCGCGGTCACGTTCATCGCGCTGGTGGTGTGGGCCTTCAACCGGGGCGGCGGTACGGGTGCGGCGGATGCGGCGGACTCGATCAACCCGGTCGCGTACTTCGTGCTCGCCGCGGGCGTGGCGGCCGGCTCCGTCGGGCTCGGCGGGCAGGACCCCGCACTGGACAGGACGGCCGCGATCCGGTGGGCGCCCCGCCGGGCGGCGCACGCGCTGCTGATCGGCGCGGTCGCCGGTGCGGCGCTGCTGGCGGTCCAGGCGGCGGGGCCGAAGTTCGCCCCCACCGAGGTCGTCGTCCGGGACAGCGCGGGCCTGGTCGGCCTGGCCGGGCTCGGGGTGGTGCTGTGCGGGGCGCACCTCGCCTGGACCCTGCCGACCGGCTGGCTCGCGATCACCGTCCTCGTCCCGCCGATGCCGCCCAACGTCGTGGGGAAGTCGCTCGGCTGGATGGTCTACCCGGCCGGCACGGAGGCGTCCACCTGGGCCGCGGTGGCCTTGCTGGTGACCGGCGCCGGGGCCTACGCCCTGGCGGGACCGCGCAGGTAACGGGCCCGCCCCGCGCTCCGCTTCCCCTCGGCGAGTCGGGGGAGCGGAGCGCGGGGCGTTCTGCCGCGGACCGTCAGTCGCGGCTGCCCAGGGTGTCGTGCGAGACCTGCCAGAGCAGGGCGGCCGCCTCGGGGTCGAGGGCGTAGTCGGCGACGCCGCTGCGGGCGCTGAGTTCGCCGCGGACGGCTTCGTTGCAGTCCTCGAAGTAGCGGCCGCTGACGCCCGCCAGCAGCGGTGAGGCCGCGAGCAGGACGGAGGTCGCCGCGCCCTGCTCGGTGGTCTTCCACAGCAGCTCCGCGCCGTTGGCGGCCTGGGCGCGCAGCCGGTCGAGCTCCTCCTCGGAGACGTGGCGCTGGAGGGCGGTCCGGATGCCGCCGGGCATCAGGGCGTTGACGGTGATGCCGTCCGCCGCCCAGCGCTTGGCGGCCTCGACCGCGAACAGGACGTTGGCGGTCTTGGACTGGCCGTAGGCGGACCAGGGCTCGTAGGCGCGCTCGCGGAAGTGGATGTCCTCGAAGACGACCGGGGAGCGGTGGTGGGCGCTGGAGCTGACGGACACCACGCGGGCGCCGCCGTCCCGGGCCAGGGCCGCGTGCAGGCCGGTGGCCAGCGCGAAGTGCCCGAGGTGGTTGGTGGCGAACTGGAGCTCCCAGCCCTCCGGCGTGCGGAGCTCGGGCGAGGCCATCACGCCGGCGTTGTTGACCAGGATGTGCAGGGGCCCGTCCCAGGCGGCGACGAACGCGGCGACGGAGGCCTGGTCGGCGAGGTCCAGCGGCGCGACCCGGACGTCCTTGTTGCCGGTGGTCGCGGTGATGTCCTCGGCGGTGCGGGCGCCGGCGTCGAGGTTGCGGACCGCGAGGGTGACCTGTGCGCCCGCCGAGGCGAGGGCGCGTGCGGTCTCGACGCCGATGCCGGAGGCGCCGCCGGTGACGACGGCGCGGCGGCCGGTCAGGTCGGTGCCGGAGACGACCTCGGCGGCGGTGGACTCGGCGCCGAAGGGGGTGGTGAGGCGCGGGGTGTTGGCGTTCATGATCTTCCCGTCTGGCTGGGTGACCGGAGCTGGGGGTGCGCGGGAGGGGGCGGCCGGTAGAGTGGAAACCGGAGGGCCCTCCGCATGTCTCCAGACTAAGCGGAGCATCCTCCGTTTGCAACCCGAGGAGGACCAGCCGTGACCACCGCCGACCCCCGGCCGCTGCGCGCCGACGCGCGCCGCAACCGCGACCGACTGATCGAAGTAGCCGCGCGGGCCTTCGCCCAGGACGGGCCGGACGCGACGCTCGGGGCGATCGCCAAGGAGGCCGGCGTGGGCATCGGCACCCTCTACCGGCACTTCGCCACCCGCGAGGAACTCGTCGAGGCGGTCTACCGCAGCGAACTCGCCAAGCTGTGCGACTCCGCCGCGGAACTGCTGGACGGCAGGGGGCCCGACGCCGCGCTGCGCGCCTGGATGGACGGCTTCGTCCGCTACATGACCACCAAGCGCGGGATGTCCGACGCGCTGCGCGCGCTCATAGCCTCCGGCAACGACCCCTTCTCGCACAGCCGCGCGATGCTGACCGCCGCGATCACCCAACTCCTGCGGGCCGGGGCCGAGTCGGGCGCGCTGCGCGCCGACGTCGAACCGGAGGACGTGCTGTTCAGCCTCAGCGGCCTGTCCATGGCCGCGACCACCCCCGAGCACCACGCCCGGATGGAACGCCTCCTCGACCTCCTGATGGACGGCCTGCGCTACCACGCCGCCTCCGGGCGGGGAGCCCGCTGAGAACGGCGAAGGGCGCCGGCCGTGCGGCCGGCGCCCTTCGCCGTGACTCCGGCCTGGCCTGATACGGGCCGGCCTGGCCTGGTCGGTCAGAGGAGCTGGAAGGACCACTCCTGCTTCCAGCCGCCCTCACAGCTCCACACCCCGAGCTGCTTGAAGTCGGAGTCGTGGGTGAGGCAGTCGTCGTCGCCGATCTGGATCCGGTACTTGCCGTTGCCGAGGCCGACGAACTCCCACTTCTGGTTGGAGGTGTTGCCCCACGCCTGCTGCTCGGCGACGTAGGTCTCGGGGTTCTCGGTGAGGTTGTACCCGAGGTCGTTGACGATCCGGTAGCGGTCCCCGCCCAGCGGCTTGATCGTCCAGGTGGACCCCTTGTACCCCAGGATCCCGCCCACGATCGGGGCGCCCCAGGTCGAGGTCTCGGTGGGGGCCGAGGCGCCCAGGCCGTTGGAGAGCTTCAGGAACAGCGGCCGCTCGGTCGGGACGGTCGGCTTGGTGTCCGGCTTCGGCTTGGGGTCCGGCTTGGGCTTCGGGTCCGGCTTCGTCGGGTTGGTCGGATCGGTCGGGGTGATCACGCCGCCGGACGCGGACTCCAGAACCCACGCCTGCTGCCAGCCCGACTTGCACGTCCACACGCCGAGCTGCTTGAAGTCGGCGTCGTGGGCGAGGCAGTCGTCGTCGGAGATCCGGATCTGGTACTTGCCGTTGCCGACTCCGACGAGCTCCCACTTCTGCTTCGAGGAGTTGCTCCACGGCTGGAGTTCGGCCATGTAGTTGCTGTTCTCGGTGAGTTCCAGCCCGTACGAGCTGGTGATCCGGTAGCGACCGCCGCCGACCGGGGTGAGCTTCCACTTGGACTCGTTGCCACCCCGGATCCCGGCGACGACCGACGCGCCGGCGGAGCCGTTGACCGGGACGGCACCCAGGCCGTTGTCGAGCTTCAGGGTCACGTCGGCGCCGTTGCTGCCGCCGCCTCCGCCGGGCGTGGGCGGGTTGGTGGTCGGCGGGGTGCCGCCCCAGGCCCAGTTCTGGTTGGGCGCGTCCCGCTTGTCCTCGGAGCCGCAGGCCCAGGCCGCCACGGTGCTGCCGTTGGCGGTCTGGCCGTTGAAGTCGTCGATGCAGACGTCCTTGGACCGGTCGTCCATGTCCGCCATGTGCCGGAAACCGCCGCTGGCCGACATGTTCCAGCGCTGACCGGGGATCTCCAGGCAGTTCCAGACCTGGAGCTTGGTCCCGTTCGCGGTCTTGTTGGCCTCCAGGTCGAGGCACTTGCCGTTGGCGGCCTGGAGCTTGTACCCGTTGTAGGTCCACTTCTGGGCGTCGCTGCCGTTGCACTCCCACATCTGCACGGGGGTGCCGTTCGCGTTGCCGTTGCCGTTGACGTCCAGGCAGGCGTGGTAGCCGGGGCTGGAGTCGGGGGTCAGGCTGCCGGTCCTGGTGCCGTAGCCGGACCGCGCGGGGAAGTGGATGGTGCGCACGTCGCCGTCGCACTTGTAGGGCCGTGCGGTGCCCGCCCGGCAGGTCCACGGCTCCTTCTTGACGGTGTCGCCGTCATTGCCGATGAACGCCCAGTTCATGTAACCGCCGTCGCCGCGGTTGCGGATGGTCGAGTCCCCCTGGAAGACCCAGATCCGGAATATGTCGTAGCCGGAGGGCTCCTTCTTCTCCTTGTCCATGAAATGGTTGAGCTTGTAGGTGGTGTCGATCAACACCCCCTTCATGTCGGACTTGTACTCGTTCTTGAACCACTCGGTGTCATACAGGTCGGTGCCCACGGTCTTGAACACCATGACGTTGAACCCGGGAAACTTCGCGCTCAACTTCGACGCGGTGCTCTGGGTGAACTCCGCGTTGTCCAGCTTGTTGAGGTTGGCGGCGTTGCGCATGAGCCTGATCGTGTCGAAGGCGGAGCCGATCAGCGCGGTCATGCAGTTGCCGCCGCCCACCGAGGCCGGGGTTCCGCAGGTCTTGTCCGCGTGGAGGGGTGACTCCGCGGCCTGGGCCTGCACGGTCAGGCCGGCGACCCCGGCGACTGCGGCGATTCCGCAGGCCAGAGCGCGTTTGAGGCGGGACAGGGGTTTCATGTCAGATCCATCTTTCTACTCGGCAAAGATGGATCGTAGACATCGGAATCCTCCGCCCCGCGACTCCATACGGAATCCATATGGCGAGATCGAGAGTCTTGACGCCTTTTTACGCCACCCCGGCCGGTGGGTTTTCGGATGAACCCGAATGCCGGATGACCCGTCAACCGGCTTCCGGTGGCGGAGGTGGAGTTCGGGGCATCAGGACATCGGGCGCCACCTGTCGGTGGGCAGAGTCTAGGGTGGGAGCCGCGGCCACGCCGGTGATCACCGGTGGCCGCAGCGGGGTTGCTGTAGCCCGTGTCATGACGACGAACGTGGATACCGAAGGTTGGAGGACCCGCGAAGTGTCAGCATCGCCAGAGTTCCGTGGCTTCGACTTGGTGCGGCGTGGTTACGAACGCCAGCAGGTCGACCTCTATCTCAGGGCCCTGTCCGAAGCCGGTTCGCCGCCACCCCCGCCGGCGTTCGAGATCGTGCGGCGGGGCTACGACCGTGAGCAGGTCGACGCGCGCATCGCGGACCTCCTGAGCGGCAGGGGCACCAAGGGCTAGACCCGAAGTCTCGGCTCCCGAAAGGGGCGAGGTGTCAGTCGGGCTGGATTCTCGGCAGGTCGGTCGAGACCAGTTCGGCAGCGCGCGCGGGGTCGCCGTCCGCGCGGGTGAGCAGCGCCTCGATGTCGTAGCCCGTCGGCTCCGAGGCGGCGTGGATGTCGAGGGAGCGGCCCCAGCCGCAGCGTTCCATCGAGACGGCGGCGTCCAGGTCGGGGCGGAGCCGGTGGAGCGTGCAGACCAGTTCCCAGGCGAAGGCGTCGAGGCGGGCCCGCCGGACCGGGTTGCAGGCGTTCACGGCGTCGGTGGTCCAGTCGTCTCCGGGCTCGTACTCCGGGAGGGGCGGCAGGAGTTCGGGGTCGTCCGTGATCGGCTCCGCGCTGAACGTGAGGGCGTGTGCGCCCTCGGGGCTGCCGATCAGTTCGGCGAGGAGCGGGACGACGCGGGGGTCGTGCCGACTGGCCAGTCCGTGGATCGCTTCCATGCGGGTCTCGTCGTGCTCGTCGGCCGTCCGCGCCCAGAGCGCGGCCCGGATCGCGGGGCTGTCCGCCGCGGACTGGACGCCGAGGGTGAACGTCGCCCAGTCGCGGACGTGCGGGTTCTGGTCCTGGGTCAGCCTGATGAGGGTGTGGATGTCCGGCCCGTCCGGCAGGCCGGTGAGGACCTCCGCGAACGAGCGGGCCACCCCCTCGCGGACCTCGGCGTCAGGATGCCCGGCGAGGGCGACGAGGACGGGGACGGCGCGCGGGTCGTGCGTCTGCTCGATCGCGCGCGCCAGGGCCCGCAGCACGTGGTCGTCGGTCTCCCGCTGCGCGAGGGCGACCAGTGCGGTGGCCGTCCCGGCGCGGGTTGCCTCGTGGTGATAGCTGGTGTCGCGCAGCAGGTCGCAGCCCGCTGTGCGCTCGATCGGATCGGTCGAACCGATCAGCTCCAGGCCGAGCGGCAGCGCCGCCTCGTCGGCGGCCGCCCGCCACAGCAGCGGTGAGTACTCGTTCCAGCCGTCGTGGTCGTCCGGATCGTCCGAGGCGGTGATGGCGCGCATTGCCGACAGTGCCCGCGTGACCAGTTCCGCCACGGTGTCCGTTTCCATGCGGGCATTCTGGTGCACGAAACCGCGAGTGCGCGCGGGAATTGTCGGCCCGACCGCGCTTCCGGTCCACGGACGCGTCGACGCCGGCGGGCGTGTGCGGGTGTCGCAGGTGCCCTCGGGAAGGATCTTGACGTGGTCATGAGCAGGGGTGATCATAGCGGAGCGCCGCGCAACGCCGATGTGCAAGAAGGTCGTTGAAGGCGCTCGGCCTGGGTCGTCAGGGGATTTCCCGGACAGGGCCCATCCCTTTCGAAGGGTCGGCGGTGCGGAAGCCGGCCGGCTGCGGAGTCGGCCTTGACGAAAGGGAGTTGGTGGACGTTACGAGGTTGTGGGTCCGTTGGTGCCGATCCGTTCGCTCGGTCGCGGCCTTCCCGGTGAGATGGTTCGGCCATGGCCGGGCTCCGGCCGCCGCCCCTCCGGTGGCGCCGATGCTGCTTGCCGCCGCCCGGAACAACTCGTCCTGGTGCGAGGCGATGTGTCGGGCGCACGGGTTCTCCGGAGAGATCTCCGACGTCGCGTGGGTGAATCTGAAGAAGAGTCTCACGTACTACCCGAACCTGGTGATCCTGAGCCCGTCGATGTCCGGCTCGGAGGTTCTCGACGTACTGCGGGAGGCGCCGCTGGGGCCGCTTTTCGTCAAGGACAGTTTCGCCAACGCCGACCTCCTCCCGGGGAACTATCGCATTCTCATCGAGGCGGAGTGGATCCACCGGCCGGCCGCAGCCGCGGCCCCGGCGCAGGTGGCGTCACGGGACGGCGCCGACCAGCGGTGGCGGCGTATCACCGGCACCGATGAGCTGCGGACGTGGGAGCGGGCATGGGCGGGCGGCGACACGTCGGTGAACACGTTCCCCGAAACCCTTCTGCTCGATGACGGCGTGATCTTCCTCGGGAGATTCTCGGGCGACGGCCTGGTGGCGGGAGCCGTGCTCCACCTGAGCCATGGTGTGGCGGGGGTGTCGAACGTCTTCGGACCCTCGGGGGAATCTTCCCGGACATGGGCCGGTCTCATCTCCTGTGCTCACGAAGAGGCACCGGGAATCGACCTGGTCGGGTACGAGCGGGACGCGGAGCTGGCGGCTGCCGAGGCAAACGGATTCTCGCCGTTGGGGCCGGTCCGGATATGGCAGCAGATCCCCGGAAGCCAGTAGATACCTGCCCGTCCCGCGCGGAGGGGTGCAGAAGAAGCCTGAAGAAGTCCGAAGAAGTCCACGGGGAGATCAGGAATGAATTCAACGACGGAAACAGAACTCGGCGGCGCGCGGAGAACCCTGCGTTTCACCATCCGCTATCTCAGCTATCCGATCCTCATGGTGCTGACACTCGGGGCATCCATCACCCTGGTCGACACCTCGTTCCCGCAGTGGGCCATCGTGCCGATGGTCACCCTCTTCGCCTCGGTGTACGTGGCCGTCCTGGAGCGGGTCCAGCCGTTCTACGAGGGCTGGAACCGCTCGCGCAAGGACGTCGTCTCGGACGCCACCTCCAGTCTGGTGGCCCTGCTGGTGGTCGCCCGGCTGATCGAGCCGCTGTTCCTCTCGGTCCTGTTCGCCGGATCCGTCCTGCTTTCCGAAGAGCTGGACAGCACATTGTGGCCGACGAGTTGGCCTCCCGTCGCCCAGGCCGCGCTGGCGCTCCTGGTGGGAGAGTTCTTCTACTACTGGATGCATCGCTGGATTCACGGTTCGCGGGTCTTCTGGCGCTTCCACGCGGTGCACCACAGCTCGGAGCGGCTCTACTGGCTCAACTCCGCCCGGTTCCACCCCATCGACTTCTTCCTCGACGACGTGGCGATCGTCTTCCCGCTGGCCCTGACCGGGTGGACGCTGCACAGCCTCTCCGGCCTGATCATCCTCCTCACCTTCTACAACTGCCACGGCGTCACCATGCACTCCAACATGGACGTCCGTCTGGGCCCGCTGAACTACCTGGTGCCCGGACCGGAAGGGCACCGTTGGCACCACTCCAGGGACCTGAGCGAAGCCAACAAGAACTTCGGCGGCAAGGTCGTCCTGTGGGATCTGCTGTTCGGGACCTTCTACCTGCCCGCTGACCGGATGCCGCCCGAGGACATCGGCCTGGCCGACCAGGTCCGGCTGCCGGACTCCTACCTCGGCCTGCTGCTGGCTCCCTTCCGCTGGTCCAAACTTCCGCTGCGCAAGGCCGAAGCGGCTTCCGGCGCCGTCCTGGTCGAGGAAAAGGCGGGCAGCGCCTGATCCCGCGGCGGGCGGCGCGTGAGCGGCACTGGGGAGCGGTGGTCGAACTCGCCGGCTTCGGCTGCTTGGCGGCGGGTGGTGGGTTGTTCCCCGTTGGTTGTTCGGCGCAGGAAGTCGGGCCGGCCGACTTCCTGCGCGTGGGGCGTCTCGCGATCCGTCACCTGTTCGGGGCCCCCGCAATGGCCGGTGCAAGAGGCCACTTGGGCCGGGGAAAACGCAACTTCGACAGGCGTCGCGGAGGCGGCTGCCTTCACCCCTGGTCCTCGGCGATCGCCCACGGTCGCACGGGAGTTCCACCGGTTGGGACTTCCGCTGGTCGTGACGGCGATGTCCGGTGACGGTCGAGCCGGGCCACGACAGGTGGAACCCGGCCGGGCAGGTCGGAACTACCGGAGACGTGTCGCCGTCCGGACGAAGTCGGCGACGGCTCTGGACCGGCTGTGCGGTGGCCAGGCGATCACGGTGGTGACCTTCGGCGCGTCCAGCACGGGCACCGCCGCGAGGTCACCGTGCAGTTGGGCTCGGCACGACTCCGGTGAGACCGCGCAAGCCCGGCCGAGCGCGACGAGCTGCAACAGCTGCGCGTGGTCGCGGACCTGGGGGCCGGGGCCGGGTGGGTAGGTGCCGTCGGGGTTGGGCCAGCGTGGCAGGGGCAGGCCCGGCAGCCCGGTGATGTCGGCCATGTGCACGTGGTCCCGGGCGGTGAGCGGATGCCCGGTCGGCAGGACCACCACCTGGCCCTCCGTGCCGAGTTCTTCGGTGTGGAGCCTGGCCGTCGAGTCGAACGGCCGGTGCAGCAGCGCCACGTCGGCTCGGCCTTCGAGCAGAAATCGTGCCTGCTCGGCCGGGCCGCACAGGATGACGTCGACGGGGACCGCGCCGGGTTCGGCGGCGTACGCGCCGAGGAGTTCCGCCAGCAGTTCGCTGGACGCGCTGGCTTTCGTGACCAGGACCAGGCCGGGGCGGCCGGTGGGGGAAGCGGCGGCGCGGCGGGTCCGACGCTCGGCGGCGTCGACCGCCTCCAGGGCCGCCCGGCCCTCGACCAGCAGGACCGAGCCGGCCTCCGTCAGCGTGACGGTGCGGCTGGTCCGATCCAGCAGCGCTGCCCCGAGCCGTCGTTCGAGCTGCTGGATCGCCCGTGACAGCGGCGGTTGCGCGATCCCGAGGCGCTGCGCGGCGCGCCCGAAGTGCAGCTCTTCAGCGACGGCGACGAAGTAGCGCAGTTCCCGGGTCTCCATCCGGCCACGGTACTCCGGATCAATACCCAGACGGTATCGATTCCCACCCGATCGGTCTTGGACCCCGACCGGGGGCCGGCGGCAGCATGGCCCCATGAGCGAACGAACGACTGCGCTGGTCACCGGCGCGAACAAGGGAATCGGCTACGAGATCGCCGCGGGCCTGGGCGCCCTCGGCTGGAGCGTCGGCGTCGGCGCCCGCGACGACCAGCGCCGTGAGGCCGCGGTGGAGAGGCTGCGCGCCGCCGGCGTCGACGCGTTCGGCGTACCGCTGGACGTGACCGACGACGCGAGCGCGACCGCCGCCGCCCGGCTGATCGAGGAACGGGCCGGGCGCCTCGACGTGCTCGTCAACAACGCCGCCATCACCGGCGGCATGCCGCAGGAGCCCACCCGGGTCGATCCCGCCACCATCCGGACGGTCGTGGAGACCAACGTGATCGGTGTCATCCGCGTCACCAACGCGATGATGCCGCTGCTGCGCCGCTCCGCCTCACCGCGGATCGTGAACATGTCCAGCAGCGTCGGCTCCCTCACCCGCCAGTCAGGAGCCGCTGCCGAGCAGACGGCGGGTCCGGTGGCCGTGGCGTACGCGCCGTCGAAGACGTTCCTGAACGCCGTCACCCTCCAGTACGCCCGGGAGCTGAGCGGCACGAACATCCTGATCAACGCGGGCTGCCCCGGCTACGTCGCGACCGACCTCAACGGCTTCCGCGGCGTGCGCACCCCCGAACAGGGCGCGGCGATCGCGATCAAGCTCGCGACCCTGCCCGACGACGGCCCGACCGGCCAGTTCTTCGAGGACGCCGGCGTAGTGCCCTGGTGATGCGCACGGCGGCCTCACCCGCCGGGGTGAGGCCGCCTCGCCCGCGCCATCCGGGGCTCCGTTGGTTGTTCGGCGCAGGAAGTCGGGCTGGCCGACTTCCTGCGTGATCGAAGGCGATCAGGGATCGCTTGACGGGTTGGCCGGTCTTGTCGTTGAACCAGATCGCGGCGGTGAGCGCCAGGACACACGCCAGGTGACGCTCGGTGAGGTCGTGCTCGAAGTCGTGGCCGTAGTAGTTCTTGTCGCCGATGATCGTCTGCCTCGGATGGGCGGCGACGACGTCGGGTGCGGCATCGAGCATGCCGTGCAGGGACTCGCGTTCGTCGGACTTCGCGCGGGTGAGTGCGAACAGGACCGGCAGTCCGCCCAGATCATGTGCTTGATCAGCTCGGATGCGTTGCGGAGCCGCTTGTTGTACCCGGACTGCTGGGGCAGGTGCGGGAACAGGCGGCGGAAGTCCGGCGAAGCCTTCAGCTGGTCGTCGATCCTTACGTGGAGCGCCGTTGCGAGGGTGTCCAATTCTGCCTTCGCACACCTACATTGGACGCCCTCGCGCCATCTCCGCAGACGATCCCTTGGACTCGGTTGGCGTGCGGTCAGTCGGGTGTCGGCGACTGTCCAGTCGAAGCCGAGGTTCTCCATCCCCCCTGCGGGGGATTTGAGTTGGACCTTGCGCATGATTCGGCGGGGCGGACCGCGGGACAGCATGGGGCCATGGTCACGTTTGGGACACCGACAGCCGCTGCGGCCTCCGAGAGTCAGTCTCCTGCCCGTTGGGTGGTCCGAGTCGCGCACATTGCGGCACTCACCGCGGTGCCGTCCGGGATCTGGCGGATCGCGATGGGGGTCGGCATACCGGTGGGATTCAACACCACGGGATTGGACATCCCCGGCTGGTTCAGCGCCATGTGCATCGCGATGAGCTTGGGTACCGAAGGGCTCACATTGCTCACCCTTGGGCTGGTCAAGCCCTGGGGCGAGGTGGTGCCGGGCTGGATCCCGCTGATCGGAGGGAAGCGTGTCGCGCCGCTGGCGGCGGTGATTCCGGCGTTGCTCGGCGCGGCCGTTCTGATGCTGTTGACGATCCCCCGGGCGGGCGGCTTCGGAGGGGCACAGGGAGCCCCGACCGGGGCGGCGCTCGTCGTGATGGACGCCTGTTACGCCCCACTGCTGCTGTGGGGGCCGCTGCTTGCGGTCGTCACGATCTCCTACTACCGGCGGCGCCTGGACTGAGCAGGCGCAGTCAGCCTCGTTGCGGCCAACCCGGAGCCCTTGGACTCATTCATCTAGACGTGGTGGTCGAACTCGCCGGCTTTGGCGGCCTGGAGGAAGGCGGCGAAGTGGGCGGGGGTGGTGGGGAGGGTGAGGTGGCCCTGGTCGGACTCGCGGAGTTCGACCAGACCGTCGGCGGTGCGGATCTCCACGCACTCGTTGTTCGCGGCGCTGTAGCTGGACTTTTGCCAGTTGGTGCCGGTCGTCTGGGCCCCGTTGGTTGTTCGGCGCAGGAAGTCGGGTTGGCCGACTTCCTGCGCTGTGGTGTGTCCAGTGCTGTGACCGGGATGGTCCGACGTGATCGGAAGGCGGCTCGCGGGACGAGCGCACGTGCAACGGCTGGTATTACTGGGGCATGCAGGAAGAGACGGCACGCTCCGCGATCGACACGTTCATCTCCGCGTTCAACGCCTCGGACGACAGCTATGTGACTGCCCTGCTCTCCCAGGCCCTGACCTCAGACGTGGTCTTCTGGGGGCCGTTGGGGCGCAGCGAAGGAATCGCGGCGGTCGAGCAGTTCGTGCTGGACATCCGGCGCCACCCGGCGGGGGCCGGCACGATGGCGCGCTGCTCGGCGGTGGACATGCCTGGCGAGTGGGCCCGGTACCAGTGGGTCTTCACCACGCCGGATGGGGGCCCCCGCCTGGCGGGAACGGACGTCGTCCATCTGCGGCGGAGCCTCATCGACCAGGTCATCGTCTTCGCGGGGGAGATCGAGCCGTCCGCCTCCTGAGCCGTCCTTCTGCCGCTGTCCTTCTCGTGAACCTGTCCCTTTCGGCACTCCGGGGCCGCGGTTCGCGGTCGGTCAGGCTGCGGCGTCGAGGGGGCGTCCGCCCCAGCGGATGCCCTTCTCGCCGCGGATGCGGGCGCGTTCCTTGCGGTGGGCGGCGAGTACGTCGGGGTGGCGGGCGTTGGCGTTGCGCCGGCGCAGGTAGCGGTGCAGTGCCTGGGTTTGATGACAGGCCCAGCCACCGTGCCTCCAGCGGTCGAAGGGACGTCACCGCACATCCAACCGCCACGACCACGTCCGAACGGGAGTGCCCTGGCGTGATCTGCCCGAGCGTTTCGGGAGCTGGAAGACCGTTTACGAGCGGCATCGGCGCTGGTCCGCAGACGACCTGGGCAAAGTCCACCTGGCGGGGGAAGGCGGCTGCCGGCCGCTGGCCCTACTGATCACGCCGGGCCAGTGGATCGACTGAAGCACTTCCGCGCCGTCGCGGCGCGCTATGAGAAGCGCGCCTACGTCTTTCACGGGACTGTCGGTGTTGCGTCGATCCGGCTCCGGATCCGCGGATAGATCAAGTATCCCAACATTCGGACGCGTCTGTCACCGTCCTCCGGGAGGAGATTTTGTCATGATTTGCGCACCTAAGGTTGCGGATGACCAGCGAAAACCTCGATCTGACGTGGAGTAGGGATGGCATCCGACATCGCCGCAGTGGCCGCAGAGCTCACTGCCATGGTTGCGGCAGATCACCAGGCCGCGCGCCAGGCGAACAGCGATGACCCGGCGGAGCAGTTGGCGTGGCGCCGCTTGACCGCGCAGCACGCGGATCGTCTCGGCGAGATCATGGACGCGCACGGGTGGCCGACCGCGGAGCTGGTCGGCGAGGACGCCGCTCGGGCTGCGTGGCTGATCGCGCAGCACGCCGACCGTCAGCTCGACATTCAGCGGCGCGCGCTGGGGCTGATGGAGCAGGCGGTGGCCAGCGGTGCTGCCAGCCCGCGCGATCTCGCCTTCCTGCGTGATCGCACGCTTGTGAACGAAGGGCAGAAGCAGATCTACGGCACGCAGATCGCCGGCGTGAAGGACGGCTCGCCGATCCCGTGGCCCTGCGAGGATCCCGAGCACATGGACGAGCGCCGTGCAGAAGTCGGCATCCCGGCGTTCGCTGAGTACGTCGCTCAGTTCTCGCAGGCCTGAGTCGCTCTGGGCATTCGGCGGACCACGCTCGCGCCTGATCCGCCGGACAGGCCCTAGGCGTGGTGGTCGAACTCGCCGGATTTGGCGGCCTGGAGGAAGGCGGTGAAGTGGGCGGGGGTGGTGGGGATGATGAGGTGGCCCTGGTCGGACTCGCGGACTTCGACCAGGCCGTCGGCGGTGCGGATCTCCATGCACTCGTTGGAAGCCCCGCTGTAGCTGGACTTCTGCCAGTTGGTGTCGGTCATCTGGGGTCCCGTTGGTTGTTCGGCGCAGGAAGTCGGGTTGGCCGACTTCCTGCGCTGTGGTGTGTCTAGGCGTGGTGGTCGAACTCGCCGGTCTTGGCGGCTTGGAGGAAGGCGGCGAAGTGGGCGGGGGTGGTGGGGATGATGAGGTGGCCCTCGTCGGACTCGCGGACTTCGACCAAGCCGTCGATGGTGCGGACCTCGACACACTCATTGGTCGCGCCGCTGTAGCTGGACTTCTGCCACTTCGACTCAGGCATAGCTGTCTTCCACTTCTTTCTTGACTGATCGGATGAGGTCCCGCGACTTCTCCTCGGAGAGCGCAAGGGAGTCCATGCGAGCGAAGATCGCCCGATGTTTGGCCAGGTCTGCTGGGGACTCGAAGAACAGGACGCCTTGGGCGACATCCATCTGGACGGTATCCAACTCGGGAATGGGACCCTTCGCGAACGTGAGGTTCTCGGAGGCTCCAGGGAAGGTGGCGACAGCGAAGGGCACTACGCGGATTGAGATCCCGCTGTGCTCGGAGTCTTCGACGAGCGCGTCCAACTGCTCGGAGAGCACCTTGGGTCCGCCGAACTGCATTCGCAGCGCGGCTTCGTGGATGAATGCCTGAAGTGGAGTCTTGCCCGAGCGGACGATCTGCTGTCGTTGCACCCGGAACGCGGTTCGGACGTCGATGTCCGGGCGGGACAGCGGGGGATAGACCCGTGTGAAGACTGCGGAGGCGTAGGCGCCGGTCTGCAACAAGCCGGGGATGTAGGTGGTCGTACAGGTGGCGAGTGCTGTCGAGTAGCCTTCGATCTCCGCGACCTCGATAAAGTCCGTTGTCAGGACCTCGCGGTACTCCTCCCACCAGCCTCTCCCGCGCTCCGCGATTATTTCGGCGAGGGCGTCGATCAGTGGGCGGTTGGCGCAGTTGCAGGCTGCGGCGATGATGCTGAGGCGGTCGACACTGATGCCGATCCGTCCAGATTCCATCTGGGTTACCTGGGCTGGACTCATGCCGACGATACGGCCGAGTTCTGAGCCGCCGTAGCCAGCCTGCTCGCGCATCCTCCGTAGCTCGGTGCCAAGCCTGCGCTGGCGGAGTGTCGGGTTGGAGCGTGGAGGCATGGGTTCCTTCCGAAGGTGCAGTCCGGCCAAGTGTGCCGCGCTCGTCGAGCGCCGGTCCACCAGTTACCACCATAGGGGGAACTTCCCGAGAGTGTAGAAATTTGGATACTCAGCTGCGCTATGGTCAATGTCACAGCGATCCGACGGACCGTCAGTGGTGCTCGCTGGCCAGCGTGTCCGCCGTTTCCTCTCCTTCACCATCACGCCTCGGGAGAACTCCCATGCGTCACCTCAACACGCCCTCGCTCGCCATCGCCCGCCAGTCCCTCCGGGACGCGATGGGTCGTTGCGGGTACTCGCCCTCGGCCACTGCGGACGCCGAACTCGCGCTCGTCGAAATGCTCGTGAACGCCTGGCGGCACGGCGGCACCCCCGCGCCGCTCGTCCTCATCCTCGCCGTCGGCCCCACCCTCCGGGTGTCCGTCAGCGACGAGAGCCCGGACCTCCCCAAGAAGCAGGAGCCGGCACCCCTCGCCCAGTCCGGTCGGGGCCTCCAACTCATCGAAGGACTCACCCACCGCTGGGGCGTGGACCCCCAGGAACGCGGCAAAATGGTGTGGTTCGAGCTGGACGCCGCCTGATGTCCTTCCCCCTCCCGCGCCGTCGCCCCATGCTGCCGACCGACCCCCGGATCCGGCACTACACCGACGACCACATCCACACGCTCCTCGCCGAAGTCCAGGAGCGTGGCCGGAGGTTCGGCCTGATCTGGCCCTCGGCCACCACCGACAAGACCATCGACGGCCGCATCCTCGTCCGCTTCAACGCCGCCCCCGCCTCCACTCTCCTCAACCTCCTCTCCCTCCTCCTCGCCGCCGAACGAGGCGACGACTCGTGCGTTTCCTGATCGCCACCGCCTTCGCCGTCCTCCTCGCCCTGGCGATCGCCACCGTCGTCCTGGGCGTCATCACCGCCCTCCGCGCGACCCCGCCCGACGACACCTAACCCCCACCCCCACCCCCAGCCCCCGCCGCCCAGCCGTCGGGGGCTGAGGGACGATTGGGCACGTGGCACAGCGGAGATACGAGTACGCCCCGGCAGGCACCCTGCCCGGGCTGTTGCAGCGCGGCCGGGGCCTGGGCGCGCGGATGGCGGCGGAGGACCCGGCGGCAGCCGCCGACCTGGTCTACGGGTGCATCCGCTGGGACTGGCGCTGGGACCGGCAGGTGGACGACCGGCACCTCTACCTGGCGCGGCTCGTCCGGGACCTGGAACTGCCGGTCGGACCGATCGTCGAACTGCTGACCGGGGACGAGGACACCTGCCTGCGGGCCACCGGAGTCCTGGAGCTGCTGGCGCTCGGCGGCTCCGCCGAGGCCCGGGACGCACTCCGCACCCACGTCCGCGAGGGCGAGCACCGGGTGGCCGTCCTGGAGTCGGTGGCCGTGGTCTGGCCGCCCCAGTGGTGGGAGGACCTGGCGGCCGGGCAGGACGTCCGTGACGGGCAGGACGTACGCCGGCGGCGTGGCCCCCGCGGCTCGACGGACCCGGCCCCCGAGCGGGACAGCGCGAGCCCGCCCGCCCTGCTGCCGGAGCACGGCGGCGGCGCGAGTGATCCGTCCATGGCGACGGGCGAGCTGGAGCGGCAGTGGGCGGCCCAGGAGTGGTGCGGCCCGATGCGCACCGCCCGGGGCCTGGCCCGGTTCGGCCCCGAAGCGGCCGGGGCCGCGTCGCTGCTGCGCCGCTTCTGGCTGTGGACGCCGCACTCCTCCGAGCGCCCCGCCTACCTGGAGGCACTGGCCGCCGTCGCCCCCGCCGGGCTGGCCGAGGTGTACACCGAGTGCCTCTGGGACTGCGAGGCCGACGCCCGCCTCCTGGCCGTCGCGCACGCCCCCGACCGCCCCCACGTCCGGGAACGCCTCGCCCACCTGCGGGACGACCCGATGGAGGTACCGGAGGTCCGCGAGGCCGCCGGGGCGCGACTCGCCGGGCTGAGCTCGGGAGGCTCCGAGCCGGAGGGAGCCGCCTCCGAAGGGGAGCTAGAGTAGACGCGTGAACGTGTGAGTGATGGTCCGGACCCCACGAGGTGGTCCGGGCCACATCCGTTTCCAGGCACCTTCCGTGACCTGCGCGTACCTGCGCGTTCGCCGGCCCACCAGACCCGCACTCGCCTCCGGAGGCCCCGCCTTGAGCGATCAGCCGTTCGCGCATCTGCACGTCCACACCGAGTACTCGATGCTGGACGGTGCCGCCCGGCTGAAGCAGATGTTCAAGGAGGTCGAGCGGCTGGGCCAGACCCACGTCGCGATGACCGACCACGGGAACATGTACGGCGCCGCCGAGTTCCACAAGCAGGCGACCGCCGCCGGGATCACCCCGGTGATCGGCATCGAGGCGTACGTCGCGCCGGAGTCCCGCTCCAACACCAAGCGCATCCTGTGGGGCCAGCCGCACCAGAAGCGGGACGACGTCTCCGCCTCCGGCGCCTACACCCACAAGACCATCTGGGCCCGTAACAAGGAGGGCCTGCACAACCTCTTCAAGCTGACCTCGCGCTCCTACGCCGAGGGCTGGCTGGTGAAGTGGCCCCGGATGGACAAGGAGCTGATCTCCGACCTGTCCGGCGGCCTGATGGCCACCACCGGCTGCCCGTCCGGCGAGGTGCAGACCCGGCTGCGCCTGGGCCAGTTCGACGAGGCGGTGAAGTCGGCCGCCGACTACCAGGACATCTTCGGCAAGGAGAACTACTTCCTGGAGCTGATGGACCACGGCCTCGACATCGAGAAGCGGGTCCGCGACGGGCTGCTGGAGATCAGCAAGAAGCTGAACATCCCCCCGGTCGTCACCAACGACTCGCACTACACCACCGAGGCCGACGCCGGGGCGCACGACCTGCTGCTCTGCGTGCAGACCGGCAAGAACCTCTCCGACCCGGACCGCTTCCGCTTCGACGGCACCGGCTACTACATCAAGTCGGCCGCCGAGATGTACGCCCTGGACTCCTCGGACGCCTGGCAGGAGGGCTGCCGCAACAGCCAGCTCCTCGTCGCCTCCCGGGTCGACACCGAGGGCATGTTCAAGTTCCGCAACCTCATGCCGCGCTTCCCGATCCCGGAGGGCTTCGAGTCCGAGGCGGACTTCTTCAAGTCCCAGGTGTGGAAGGGCATGGACTGGCGCTTCCCGGGCGGGTACGACGAGGAGCACAAGAAGCTCGCCGAGTACGAGATGGACACCATCATCCAGATGGGGTTCCCGGCGTACTTCCTCGTGGTCGCCGACTTCATCATGTGGGCCAAGGAGCAGGGCATCGCGGTGGGCCCCGGCCGTGGTTCGGCGGCCGGCTCGCTGGTCGCGTACGCGATGGGCATCACCGACCTCGACCCCATCCCGCACGGCCTGATCTTCGAGCGCTTCCTCAACCCCGAGCGCATCTCCATGCCCGATGTCGACATCGACTTCGACGAGCGCCGGCGCGGTGACGTGATCCGGTACGTGACCGAGAAGTGGGGATCCGACAAGGTCGCCATGATCGTCACGTACGGCACCATCAAGGCGAAGGCCGCCATCAAGGACTCCTCGCGCGTCCTCGGCTACCCGTACGCGATGGGCGACCGGATCACCAAGGCGATGCCGCCGGACGTGATGGGCAAGGGCATCCCGCTGTCCGGCATCACGGACAGCAGCCACCCGCGCTACAGCGAGGCCGGCGAGATCCGGGGGCTGTACGAGACCGACCCGGACGTGAAGAAGGTCATCGACACCGCGCGCGGCATCGAGGGCCTGATCCGCCAGCCCGGCGTGCACGCGGCCGGCGTCATCATGTCCGCCGAGCCGCTGACCGACCACATCCCGGTCTGGACCCGGCACACCGACGGCGTCACCATCACGCAGTTCGACTACCCCACCTGCGAGGGCCTCGGCCTTCTCAAGATGGACTTCCTCGGCCTGCGCAACCTGACGATCATGGACGACGCCGTCAAGGCGATCGAGAAGAACAAGGGCATCAAGATCAACCTGCTTGATCTGCCCCTGGACGACAAGCCGACCTACGAACTGCTGGCGCGCGGCGACACGCTCGGCGTCTTCCAGCTCGACGGCGGCCCCATGCGCTCGCTGCTGCGGCTGATGAAGCCCGACAACTTCGAAGACATCTCCGCCGTCCTCGCGCTGTACCGACCGGGCCCGATGGGCGTCAACTCGCACACCAACTACGCGCTGCGCAAGAACGGCCAGCAGGAGATCACCCCGATCCACCCGGAGCTGGAGAAGCCCCTGGAGGAGATCCTCAAGCCGACGTACGGCCTGATCGTCTACCAGGAGCAGGTGCAGAAGGCCGCCCAGATCCTCGCCGGCTACTCGCTCGGCCAGGCCGACCTGCTGCGCCGGGCCATGGGCAAGAAGAAGAAGGAGATCCTGGAGGCCGAGTTCGTGCCCTTCCAGAAGGGCTGCCGGGACCACGGCTACTCGGACGCGGCGATCCAGGCGGTGTGGGACGTCCTGGTCCCCTTCTCCGGCTACGCGTTCAACAAGGCGCACACCGCCGGGTACGGGCTGGTCTCGTACTGGACGGCCTACCTCAAGGCGAACTACCCGGCCGAGTACATGTCCGGCCTGCTGACGTCCGTCAAGGACGACAAGGACAAGTCGGCGATCTACCTCAACGAGTGCCGCAAGATGGGCATCCAGGTGCTGCCGCCGGACGTCAACGAGTCGGACTCGGACTTCACCCCGCACGGTGACACGCTCGTCCGGTTCGGCCTCACCGCGATCCGCAACGTCGGCGGCCCCGTCGTCGACTCGATGATCCGCACCCGCAAGTCGAAGGGGAAGTTCAGCTCCTTCCCGGACTTCCTCGACAAGGTGGAGTCGGTGGTCTGCAACAAGCGGACCGTCGAATCGCTGATCAAGGCGGGCTCCTTCGACTCGCTCGGGCACACCCGCAAGGGCCTCAGCGCGCAGTTCGAGCCGATGATCGACAACGTCGTCGGGGTCAAGCGCAAGGAGGCCGAGGGCCAGTTCGACCTGTTCGGCGGGGACGCCGTCTCCGACGAGCCCAGCTTCGGCCTCGACGTCGTCTTCTCCGAGGAGGAGTGGGAGAAGTCCTTCCTGCTCACCCAGGAGCGCGAGATGCTCGGCCTGTACGTCTCCTCGCACCCGCTGCACGGCATCGAGCACGTGCTCGCCGACAAGGCGGACTGCGCGGTGGCCGACCTCGCCGAACGGCCCGACGGCACCATCGTCACCATCGGCGGCATCATCTCGGGCCTCCAGCGCAAGATGACCAAGCAGGGCAACGCCTGGGCGATCGCGACCGTCGAGGACCTCGCGGGCTCGATCGACTGTATGTTCTTCCCCGCCAGCTACCAGCTGGTCTCGGCCCAACTCGTCGAGGACGCCGTGGTGTTCGTGCGCGGCAAGCTGGACAAGCGGGAGGACGTGCCGCGACTGATGGGGATGGAGCTGTCCGTCCCGGACCTGTCGAACGCGCACGCCGAGGCGCCGATCGTCATCAACATCCCGAGCGTGAAGATCACCCCGCCGCTGATCGCCCGGCTCGGCGAGGTGCTGGGCAGCCACCGGGGCACTACGGAGGTCCGGGTGCGGCTGGAGGGCCGGAACAAGACGACCGTGCTGCGGCTGGACCGGCACCGGGTGAAGTCGGACCCGGCGCTGTTCGGGGACCTCAAGCAGCTGCTCGGGCCGAGCTGCCTGGCGGGCTGAGCCGGTGACCGATCCCCCGGGGGTGCGCCCCCGGGGGATCAGCCGTGCCCGCCCAGGCCCGGGGGGACGGCCGTGTGCAGGGCGGAGACGAAGGCCGAGATGGCCGGGTGCGAGCCGGCGCCCGCGCGGAAGGCGGCCCGGGTGCGGCGGTACATCGGCAGCCGGGTGAGGACCACGCCGGGCGGGGGCTGCGCGGCGCCCAGCTGCGGGACCAGGGCCACGCCCTGGCCGGCCGCCACCAGGGCCAGGACGGTCGCGAAGTCGTCGATCTGGTGCCGGATCCGGGGCGCGAACCCGGCGGACTCGCAGGCCCGGACGGCCATGCTGTGGCAGAGCGTGCCCGGCGGGGCCATGATCCACGGCGCGCCGCGCTGCTCGGCGACGGTGCCCGGGGCGCGGGCCGCCAGGTACATCGGCTCGGTGAATACCGGACGGGTCACCGCCAGGCCCGGCTCCGGATCGGCCGGGACCAGGTCGTACTCGTGGACCAGGGCGACGTCCAGCTCGCCCGCGCGCAGCGCCGCCGCGACGCCCGCCGGATCCACCTCGGTCACCATCGGCTCCAGGCCCGGATGCCAGGCGGCCAGCTCGCCCAGCACCGCCGGGATGATCGCGCGGGCCGCCGACGGATAGGTGCCGATCCGCAGCGGGCCGGCCAAGCCCCGCCGGGCGTGGGCGAGTTCGGCGCCCGCCTGCTCCAGCAGGGCGAGCACCGCCTCGGCGTGCCGGACGAGGTTGCGCCCGGCCGGAGTGAGCGCGACCCGCCGCCCGGTGCGCTCCAGCAGCGGGACGCCCGCCTCCTTCTCCAGGACGGACAGCTGCTGGGACACCGCCGAAGGGCTGAAGGAGAGCGCCTCGGCGACGGCGGCGATGGTGCCGAGGTGGGCGAGTTCGCGCAGCAGGCGCAGGCGTCGGACGTCGAGCATCGGCTCAGCTTACGAGAAGCATCACGAATGTGAACTGGACCTGGGCGATCGGCGAGCCGCAGGATCGTGGCCATGGAACTCACCGGCATCCACGTCCCCCTGATCACGCCCTTCGCCGCGGACGGCACGGTCGCGCTGGACGCCCTCGCCGTGCTCGCCGCCGAACTGCTGGAGGCCGGCGCGGCCGGGCTGGTCGCCCTCGGGACCACCGGCGAGCCCGCCGCGCTGAGCGAGGACGAGCGCTGGGCCGTGGTCGAGACCGCCGCGGCCGCCTGCGCCGCCCGCGGGGCCCTCCTGACCGTCGGCGCGCACGGCGGCGACACCCGCTCCACCGCCGAGTCGCTGGCCGCGCTCGGCAAGCGGGTGCCGCAGGCCGCGGCCGCGCTGGTCACCGTCCCGGCGTTCCTGCGGCCGGGAGAGGCCGGGACGGTCGCGCACTTCCGGGCGCTCGCCGGGAGCAGCCCGCTGCCGCTGGTCGTCTACCACATCCCGTACCGCACCGGGCAGCAGCTGTCCGCCGCCGCGCTGCTCGAACTCGCCGCGCTGGACGGCGTGGCGGGCGTCAAGTACGCGACCGGGGGAGTGGACCAGACGGCGGTGGAACTGCTCGCCGCTGCCCCCGCCGACTTCGCGGTGCTGACCGGGGAGGACGCCTTCCTGTCGCCGTTGCTGGCGCTCGGCGCGGCCGGCGGCATCCTCGCCTCCGCCCATCTGGCCACCGCCCGGTTCGTCGAGCTGACGCGGGCCTGGCAGGCCGGGGACGCCGCCCGGGCCCGGGCGCTCGGGCACCGGCTCACCGGGCTGGCGCTGGCCGCCTTCGCCGCGCCGAACCCGACGGTGATCAAGGGCGTGCTGCACGCCCAGGGCCGGATCCCCACCCCGGACGTCCGGCTGCCGCTGCTGCCGGCCGGGGAGGCGGAGGTCGAGGCGGCGCTGAAGCTGGTGAGTGGTCTGGACCACTAGCCCTCTCTCATAGCGTGGAACACCAGGCCGCCGCACCCGCGTGACAAGGCATGATGGGCAGAGTGCGGCTGTAGACAGCACCATCCAGAGGAGTAGTCGGAATGAAGATCGGCATTGTCGGGGCCACCGGCCAGGTCGGCGGAGTGGTCCGCGAGATCCTGGCGGAGCGCGCTGGTCGTGAAGGCGGACTGGGCCCGGTCGAGCAGCTGCGGTTGTTCGCCTCGGCCCGCTCGGCCGGACGCACCCTGCCGTGGCAGGGCACCGAGGTCACCGTCGAGGACGCGGCCACGGCCGACTACACGGGCCTGGACATCGTGATCTTCTCGGCCGGCGGCTCCACCTCCAAGGCCCTCGCCCCCAAGGCCGCCGCGGCCGGCGCCGTCGTCATCGACAACTCCTCCGCCTGGCGCCGCGACCCCGACGTCCCGCTGGTCGTCTCCGAGGTCAACCCCGGCGCCATCGCCGACCGACCCAAGGGCATCATCGCCAACCCGAACTGCACCACCATGGCCGCCATGCCCGTGCTGCGCCCGCTGCACGAGGAGGCCGGCCTCGCCGCGCTCGTCGTCTCCACCTACCAGGCCGTCTCCGGCAGCGGCGTGGCCGGCGTGGCCGAACTCCAGGACCAGGCCGCCAAGGTCGTCGACGGCGCCGCCGCGCTCGCCCACGACGGCTCCGCCGTCGAGTTCCCCGAGCCCAAGGTCTACCAGCGCCCGATCGCCTTCAACGTGGTGCCGCTGGCCGGCTCCATCGTCGAGGACGGCTCCAACGAGACCGACGAGGAGCAGAAGCTCCGCCACGAGAGCCGCAAGATCCTCGGCATCCCGGACCTCAAGGTCGCCGGCACCTGCGTGCGCGTCCCGGTCTTCTCCGGCCACTCGCTCCAGATCAACGCCCGCTTCGAGCGCCCGATCAGCCCCGAGCGCGCCGCCGAACTGCTCGCCGCCGCCCCCGGCGTCGAGCTGTCCGACATCCCCACCCCGCTCCAGGCCGCCGGCCGGGACCCGAGCTACGTCGGCCGCATCCGGGCCGACGAGACCGTCGAGCACGGCCTGTCGCTGTTCGTGTCCAACGACAACCTGCGCAAGGGCGCCGCGCTCAACGCCGTCCAGCTGGCCGAGCTGGTCGCCGCCGAGCTCAAGGGCTGACACCCGGCCCCGCCGGGCCGCCGGCGCTCGCACCCCGCGGCGAGCGCCCGCTCGCACCCCCCGGCGTGACCAAGGGCGGGCCCCGTCGTTGAACGGGGCCCGCCTTTGCGTTCCGTTGGGCTTGCCGTTGCGGTACCGCGACATCCGTCGAGGTTCGGCGCGCGAACCAGGGGGAAAAGGTGACCCAACGATCGGGCGGCCACGGGGGCCCCTCACCCCACCACGCCCGGACGACGGGCGGATCCGCGCCCACCCGGCCCGACCCCCACACGAGGGCGAGTGGAAAGAGGTGCGCGATGGACCGCTGTGTCGTCCTGGTGGATGCCGGATACCTGCTGGGCGCCGCCGCCAGCCTGCTCGCCGGTGACCCGTCCCGTTCCAGAGTCACCGTCGACCACACCGCGCTGATCACCGCGCTGCGCGAACGCGCCGAGGCCGAGACCGGACTGCCGCTGCTGCGCATCTACTGGTTCGACGCCGCCCCCGACCGGCGCCCGATGCCCGAACACCGCCGGCTGCGCGTCCTGCCCCGCGTCACCGTGCGGCTCGGCGCCCTCACCCGCGCCGAAGGGCGCTGGGTGCAGAAGGGCGTCGACGCCGCCATGCACGCCGAACTCTCCGAACTCGCCCGCAACCGGGCCTGCGCCGACGTCGTCCTGATCACCGGCGACGGCGACCTGCTGCCCGGCATGATGACCGCCAAGGAACACGGCGTGGCCGTCCACCTGTGGGCGCTCCAGGCCGCCGACGGCGACTTCAACCAGTCCGAGGACCTGGTCGGCGAGGCCGACGAGCGAAGAGTGCTCGACCGCGAGTGGATCGAGGGCTCCTTCAGCCTCCGGGAGAACGCCAGCGTCTTCCCCGCGCCCGGCGCCCGCCAGGAGATCGCCAAGATCCTCGCCGCCCCGCCCGTCGGCCCGCCCGTGGCGGCACCCGCCGCGGCGCCGGTCGTGGCGCCCCCGGTCGTCCAGCCGGCCGCCGTGCCCGCTGCCGCCGTGCCCGCTGCCGTCGGGGCCTCCGCCGTCGGGGCCGTCCCGGGCGCCGTACCAGGGGCGGTTCCAGGGGCGGTTCCAGCGGCGGGGCGGCCCCAGTCGGCCGCCGCGCTCAAGGTCGTCCCCACCCCCAAGGACCTCGCCGGGCGCACCCCCGCCGTCGCCTCGGCCGTCAACGGGCACGGCGGCACCGGACTCGCGAACGGCCACGGCGGCACCGGGCTCGTCAACGGGCACGGCGCCAACGGACAGGGCGCCAACGGGCTCCTGAACGGGCAGGCGAACGGGCACGGCACCAACGGACAGGCCGTCGGCTCGACGGGCGCCGCCGGACAGGCCGGCCCCGTCCTGCGCTGGTCCTCCGACCGCGGCTGGGTCGACCGCCCCGCCCCCGAACCCGCCGTCACCGCCGGCGACAGCCTCCCCACCCTCGCCCACCTCACCACCGCCGAACAGCGCTGGGCCGACCGCGAGGAGGACATCACCTCCATCGGCGGCGACGCCCACGAAGTCGGCCAGGTCTTCGCCCGCCGCTGGAGCGAACGGTTGGGCGACGTCGAACGGCTCACCGTGCTCTGGCCCGACTACCCCCGCATCCCGCACCGGGTCGACGGCGAACTCCTCCGCTACGCCGCCCGCTTCGGACTGCTCGCGCACAAGGACGACCAGATCGACGAACACGACCGCTACGCCATCCGGGCCGGATTCTGGAAGGAACTGGCGGTGCGGGTGCCCGGCGGATCGATGGTGGTCGTGGACGACTGACGGGCGCACGGCCCGGGTTGGACCCGGCGGGACCCGGCGGGCCGCGCGCCGGTTTTCGGTGATCAGGCCCCCTTGTCCGGTTCGCCCGTGCGAACGCGTAAAGTCTTCGGTCGTGAACGAGTCGGCAGGGCGAGCACCCCAGAACACCCCGCCGTGCGTCGCCGTGCGCGACCTCGTGAGGACCTATCGCACCGGGCGCGGAGCCGGCGCCACCGAGATCCGGGCCAACGACGGAATCAGCCTCACCGTCCGCCAGGGCGAGATCTTCGGACTGCTCGGACCCAACGGGGCCGGCAAGTCCACCCTCGTCCGCCAGCTCACCGGCCTGCTGCGGCCGGACTCCGGATCCGTCGAACTCCTCGGCCACGACATCGTCCGCCACCCCGAACGGGCCGCCCGGCTGCTCGGCTACCTCGGCCAGGAATCCAGCGCCCTCGACGAACTGACCGTCGCGCTCGCCGCCGAGACCACCGGACGGCTGCGCGGCCTCACCCGGGCCCAGGCCCGCGCCGAAGCCGCCGACGTCCTCACCGAACTCGGGCTCGAACCCCTCGCCCAGCGGCCGCTCGCCAAGCTCTCCGGCGGTCAGCGCCGGCTCGCCTGCGTCGCCGCGGCCCTCGTCGGGGAACGGCCGCTGCTCGTCCTCGACGAACCCACCACCGGCATGGACCCCGTCGCCCGGCGGGCCGTCTGGACCGCCGTCGACCGGCGCCGCACCGAACGCGGCGCCACCGTCCTGCTGGTCACCCACAACGTCATCGAGGCCGAGACCGTGCTCGACCGGGTCGCCGTCATCGACGACGGGCAGGTCATCGCCTGCGACACCCCCGGCGGACTCAAGGCCCTCGTCGACGGCGACGTCCGGCTCGACCTGGTCTGGCGGGACGAGGCGCCGCTCGCCGTCCCCGCCGTCGCCGAACTCGCCGAACGGGCCGAACGCACCGGCCGCCGCTGGACCGTCCGCACCACCCCCGAACAGGCCCGCGAACTGGTCGCCGCCGTCACCACCGGCCCGGCCTTCGCCGCCCTCGACGACTTCACCCTCGCCACCCCGAGCCTTGAGGACGCCTACCTCAAGCTCGGGGGCCGCCACGGAGGACTGGCCAAGTGACGCTGCTCTCGGTGCCGCCGCAGGCCGCCGCCCCCGCGACCGGCGGCACCCCCGCCCCGCTCGCCCCCGCGGCCCGGCTGCTGCCCGCCCTCGCCGCCGTCTACCGGGCCCAGCTCGCCCGGGCCCGGGTGGCGCGGATCCCGCTGCTGTTCGTCGCCACCTTCCAGTCCGTCGGCATCCTCGTGATGATGCGGGGCGTGGTGGACGCCGGGCAGACCTCGGCCGCGCGGTCCGTGGTCGCCGGGTCCAGCGTGCTGGTGGTGGCGTTCGTCGCCCTCAACCTGCTCGCCCAGTACTTCGGGAAGCTGCGGGCCACCGGCGGACTCGACCACTACGCGACGCTGCCCGTGCCCGCCGCCTCCGTGGTGCTCGGCGCGGCCGGCGCCTACGCCTCGTTCACGCTGCCCGGGACGGTCCTCACCGCGGCCTTCGGCGCCGTGATGTTCGGGCTGCCGCTCGGGCAGCTGTGGGTGCTGCTGGCCGTCGTCCCGCTCGCCGGAGCCGCCCTGTCCGGGCTCGGGGCCGCCTGCGGGCTGCTCGCGCCCCGCCAGGAGATCGCCACCATGCTCGGGCAGCTCGGCATGTCGGCGGCCCTGCTGCTCGGCGTGCTGCCCGTCGACCACCTCCCGCAGCCCGTCCTGTGGCTGCGCGACCTGCTGCCCTCCACGTACGGCGTCGAGGCCTTCGCCCGGACCTTCGAACCCGACCCGGACTGGGCGCTGATCGCGGGCGACCTCGCCGTCTGCGCGGGCGTCGGCGTGGTGTCGCTGGCGATCGCCACCTGGGCCTACCGGCGGGCCGTCTCCCGGTAGGGGGTGTCCCGGCGTGTCCCGGGGGCCGGCTCCGGGAGGTGCGGGGCTCGGACTCCGCGCGGTGCGGGGGCCGGCTCCGCGAGGTGCGGGGTTCAGGTTCCGCCAGGTACGGGCGACGGCTCGTCCCGGCCGCGATCGTGAAACGATGGGGTCCGTGACCGTACCGAACACGCCTCCGGACCCCACCCGCGCCGCCGCGGACGCGGTGCCGGACATCACCCCCGATCCGTACGCGCCGCCGACCGCCCCCGACGCCGGGACCCCGCCGCCGGACGGCCTCGCGGTCGCGCAGTCGCCGGGCCCCACGTTCAAGGAGCGGCTGCTGCCCGAGCTGCGGCTCGGCGCGGGCACGGTACTGGCCTGCATCGTGGTCGGACTGGTGATGGCGGGGCTGTGGGTCTGGCTCGCGCCCAAGGTGCCGCTGGTCGTCGACGGCGACCGCATCCTCTACGCCGACCCCGAGGGCGAACAGCGGGCGGGGGCCGACGCGGTCTTCGCCCTGATCGCGCTCGGCGCCGGCCTCCTGACCGCGCTCGGGGCCTTCCTGGCCACCCGGCAGCGCGGCGGCGGCATCGCGGTCGCGCTCGGACTGGTGGTCGGCGGACTGCTCGGCTCGGTCGGCGCCTGGCGGCTCGGACGGTGGCTCGGCCCCAGCAACGACCTGATCGCCGAAGCCCGGCGGGTCGGCAACGGCGGGCACTTCGACGCGAGCATCGACCTCGGCGCGCTGGGGGCGCTGCTGGTGTGGCCGATGGCGGCGATGGTGGTGCTGCTGGCGCTGTCGGCGGCGTTCGGCAAGCGCGAGGAGGACCCGCCGCCGTACTGGGCCGGGCCGTACGGGGTGGCCGCGCCGCAGGCCCCTGCGGACGGCGCGGCGCGGCCGCAGGACGCCGTGCGGGCGGACGACGGTGCTCGGCCGGACGGCGCTGCGCGGCCGAACGACGGTGCTCGGCCGGAGGACGCCGCGCGGCCGGGGGAGCGCGGGCAGGGCTGACCGCGTGGGCCCGGGCCCATCTGCGGGTGGGCCCGTCGGCCGGGGTCAGCGGGGGGGGGCAGGGGGGCAGCGGGGGTCAGCCGGGGTCAGCGGGCGATCGGTGCGGTGCGGGCACCGGTCAGGGTGACCAGGTCGGCCGGGGCGAGTTCGACCTCCAGGCCGCGGCGCCCGCCGGAGACGTAGACGGTGGGGTGGGTGAGCGCGCTGGCGTCGACCACGGTCCGCAGCGGGCGGCGCTGGCCGAGCGGGGAGATGCCGCCGAGGACGTAGCCACTGCTGCGCTCGGCGGCGGCCGGGTCGGCCATGGCGGCGCGCTTGCCGCCGACGGCGGCGGCGAGGGCCTTGAGGTCGAGCTGCCCGGCGACCGGGACCACGCCGACGGTGAGCACGCCGTCCACGTCGGCGACCAGGGTCTTGAAGACCCGCTCGGCGGCGACGCCCAGGACCTCGGCGGCCTCGCCGCCGTAGGAGGCGGCGGCCGGGTCGTGCTCGTAGGCGTGCACGGTGAACGGGACGGCGGCGGTCTCCAGGGCGACGGTGGCGGGGGTGCCCTGCCCGCCCTTCTTCGGCTTCTTCGCCATGTGGGGCTCCTTCTTCGCCGTGCGGGTTCCCCCGGACTTACGTGCGGGTGTCCCGGATTACGTGCGGGTTTTCCGGATCAGTTGGGGCTGAACGACTGGCGGGTGAGGTCGACGGCGGGCAGCGACGGCAGCCAGCTGAGCACGGAGCTCTCGCGGCGCAGCAGGTCGAGTTCGGTGCGCAGCCGCTGGGCGGTGTCGGGGCAGGCCAGCAGCTGCTGCTTGACCGGGGTCTCGAACACCGAGGCGGCGGCGACCAGGTAGGAGAGCACCTGCGGGTCGTCCGGGAGCTCCTGGCGCCCGACGGTGCTGGCCTCGCGTGCCCCGGCGAGGCGCTTCTGGTAGACCCGGAAGGCCCGCTCGACCTCGGCGGCGAGGGCGCCGGAGCCTTCGCCGGGCTGTTCCTCGACGAGTTCGGCCTCGCCGGTCAGGTACGGGCCGGAGACGTCCGCCGAGCGGAGCCGGAACCGGGTGGTGCCGGTGACCAGCAGCTCGTAGCGGCCGTCCGGCTGCTCCTGGACGGAGGCGACGTCGGCGACGCAGCCGATGTGGAACATCGCCTCCAGCGGGTCCCCGGTGGCGGTGCCGAGGCCGTCGAGCGGCCCGGCCGGGCCCTCATCGGGGCGGACCGGGGCGACCTCGCGGCCGTCCTTGATGGCGAGCACGCCGAAGCGGCGCGGCGTGTCGGCCGGTAGTTGGAGCAGGTCGGCGACGAGACGGCGGTAGCGCTCCTCGAAGACGTTCAGGGGCAGCACGAGGCCCGGGTAGAGCACGTTGTTCAGCGGGAAGAGCGGCAGCCGTTCTGTCACGGCGGACAGCGTAGTTCCCCGCGCGGTCGCGGCGCGTCGGGGTTGTGCCCGCGGGCGGGCCCGCCGGGTCGGTCAGCCCCGTTGCAGCATGCGGGTGGCGCCGGCCACGACGGTGGTGGCGAGCAGCCAGCCGACGATCACCAGCCCGGCGGAGACGTACTGGCTGAGGCCCCCGGGGTTCCAGCCCTGCTGGCCGAGTTCGACGACCGGGACCAGCTGGCTGAGCGTGTACAGCACCGGGTTCCAGTGCGGGTGCTCGTCGGCCTTCAGCGGCTCCAGCGGGTGGGTGGCGAACCACACGCTGCCCAGCGCCCAGGCGAGCAGCAGCCACAGGCCGGCCCGGCCGGGGCGGTAGCCGTAGCCGACGGTGGCGTCCTGGACCCGGCCCCAGATCCGGGCGGGCAGCGGGAGGGTCCGGTGGCGGCGGCGCTGCTTGGCGTACAGCACCTCGCGGGCGTCGTCGTCGGCGCCGTCGCGGCGCAGGGCGGCGGCGAGCTGCTCGTAGGACTCGGGCTGGAAGTCCACCGAGGAGCCCTCCAGCCAGGCGATCCGCTGCTGGACGCTGAAGGGGCCGACCGGGCGCAGCACCTCGTAGACGAAGCCGGTCAGGCCCAGGTGGCGCCCGCGCGGCCAGGCGTCCGGGGTGTCGACGAGGTTGCCGACCCGGGCGCGGGAGAGCGAGACGGTGCCGGTGGGGCGGATCCGGCAGGTGAACCGCAGCTCGGGGGTGTGGATGCGGCGCAGCGAGAGCTCGTCGTCACCCTCCAGGTGGAACTCGCCGGAGATCAGGCAGGCGCTCTCGAAGCGGGCGTCGGAGAGCCGGACCCGGCCGTAGGCGCGGAACGGGGTGCTGGGGGCGCCGGGCGGCGGGTTCTGGCCGTAGCCGGAGCCGTAGTAGCTGCGGGAGCCGAACCAGCCGCCGTCGGCGGAGCTGGTCAGGTAGAGGGTGTGGCCGACGGTGAGCCGGACGGCGTTGAGGCAGGTGCGGTTCTGCGGGACGGCGCGCAGCTGGGCGCCGCGCAGCGAAAGCCGCCCGCCTATCCGCGCCGTGCGCAGGCTCAACTCGCCCTCCACGTCCACACGTTCGGCCTCGAAGTCCTGGTGGACGGCCAGGCCGTCGGCGGACAGCGCGCGGCCGTAGCGGTCGCCGCCCAGGACGGTCTGGTTGAGCAGCAGGTCGGTGCCGACCTTGGCGTCGGTGAGCCGTACGCCCTCGGGTATCCGGCAGCGGGCCAGGTGGAGGTCGCCGGTGGTGGTGAGCCGGGAGGCCTCCAGGCGGGGGATCAGGCAGGTGACGAAGCGCAGCGTCGAGGCCGAGGCCTCCGAGATGAGGATCTTGCGCTCGAAACGGCACTCGCGGAGTTCGACGTAGTGGCCGATGGCGCCGCCGGCCAGGTTGAGCGCGCCGGTGACCAGCACGCCGTTGAGCCGCAGCGAGGCGACCCGCCCGGTGGCGGCGGCCGGGCCGGCCAGCAGCAGATGGGCGAGCACCCTGGCCCGGACGGTGCGCCCGGGGCCCCAGGCGGCGTCCCCGAAGGGGTCGTCGGTGGCGGCGTCGCCACTCCGCCGGTCGAAGACGTTGCCGCGACGGAAGGCCTCCCAGAGCTCACGCTCCGTGTCGGTCCAGCCCTCCGGGGCGTGCTCCAGCATGGTTTTCCCCGTCCCCCCGGTCGTCTCGCCTTTCGTATCACGGACTGAAATGCGGGGCCAGGGGTTCCGGCCACTCCTTACACTGGGTGGCGTGATCTCTCGAATCGACCTCCGCGGCTCGCTGGACGACCCGCGTGACCTGCTGCCCCGTGCCGAGTTCGACGTGGCGGCCGCCCTGGAGAAGGTGCGGCCGATCGCCGAGGACGTACGCCATCGCGGGGTCGCGGCCGTGATCGAGATCACCGAGCGCTTCGACGGCGTCCGGCTGGAGTCGACCCGCGTCCCGGCCGAGCAGCTGACCGAGGCCCTGGAGACGCTGGACCCGAAGGTGCGGGCCGCGCTGGAGGAGTCGATCCGCCGGGCCCGCGCCGTGCACGCCGACCAGCGCCGCACCGAGCACACCACCCGGGTGGTGCCGGGCGGCACCGTCACCCAGCGCTGGGTGCCCGTGGAGCGCGTCGGCCTCTACGTGCCGGGCGGGCTGGCGGTCTACCCGTCCTCCGTGGTGATGAACGTGGTGCCGGCCCAGGAAGCGGGCGTCCAGGGCATCGCGGTGACGTCCCCGCCGCAGAAGGAGTTCGACGGCCGCGTCCACCCGACCATCCTGGCGGCCTGCGCGCTGCTCGGCGTGGACGAGGTGTACTCCGTCGGCGGCGCCCAGGCCGTGGCGATGTTCGCGCTGGGCACCGAGGAGTGCGCGCCGGTCAACATGGTCACCGGCCCCGGCAACATCTACGTGGCCGCCGCCAAGCGCCTGTTCGCCGGCCGGATCGGCATCGACTCGGAGGCCGGCCCGACCGAGATCGCCGTCCTCGCCGACGACAGCGCGCTGCCGTCCGACGTGGCCGCCGACCTGATCAGCCAGGCCGAGCACGGACCGACCTCCGGCTCGGTGCTCGTCACCGACTCGCCGGCGCTGGCCGACGCGGTCGAGGCGGAACTCGCCGTCCAGGTCGCCAGGACCAAGCACAGCGAGCGGGTCGCCGAGGCACTGGGCGGCCGGCAGTCCGGGATCATCCTGGTCGACGACCTGGAGCAGGGCCTCGCCGTGGTCAACGCCTACGCGGCCGAGCACCTGGAGATCCAGACCCGGGACCCGCACGCGGCGGCCGCCAAGGTCGTCAACGCGGGCGCCGTCTTCATCGGCCGCTGGACGCCGGTCTCGCTGGGCGACTACGCGGCCGGCTCCAACCACGTGCTGCCCACCGGCGGCTGCGCCTGCCACTCCTCCGGCCTGTCCGTGCAGACCTTCCTGCGCGGCGTCCAGGTCGTCGAGTACGACCGGGACGCGCTCGCGGACGTCGCCGCGCACGTGGTCAACCTCGCCAACGCCGAGGACCTGCCCGGGCACGGCGACGCGATCAAGGCGCGCTTCGACTGGACGGTGCCGGGATCGTGACTCCTGTGACTCCTGTTACTTCTGAGGTGGGTGCGACGCGGGTGACTCGGATCGACGACCTCCCCATCCGCGACGAGCTGCGCGGCCAGTCCCCGTACGGCGCGCCGCAGCTGGACGTGCCCGTCCAGCTGAACACCAACGAGAACCCGTACCCGCTCCCCGAGGAGCTGGTCGCCCGGATCGCCGAGCGCGTCGCCGAGGCCGCCCGCAACCTCAACCGCTACCCCGACCGGGACGCCGTCGAACTGCGCGAAGGCCTCGCCGCGTACCTCGGCCGGACCACCGGCTTCGCCGTCACCCGGCAGCAGGTCTGGGCCGCCAACGGCTCCAACGAGGTGCTCCAGCAGCTGCTGCAGACCTTCGGCGGCCCCGGCCGCAGCGCGCTCGGCTTCGAGCCCTCCTACTCGATGCACGCGCTGATCTCCCGGGGCACCGGCACCGAGTGGATCTCCGGCCCGCGCAACGACGACTTCACCATCGACCTGGACGCCGCCCTCGGCGCGATCGCCGAGCACCGGCCGAACGTGGTCTTCATCTGCTCGCCGAACAACCCGACCGGCACCGCCGTCGCCGCCGACACCGTGCTGCGGCTGTACGAGGCCGCGCAGGCCGCCGGGCCCAGCCTGGTCGTCGTCGACGAGGCCTACGTCGAGTTCTCGCACCGGGCCTCGCTGCTGCCGCTCATCGAGGGCCGCCCCAACCTGGTGGTCTCCCGCACCATGTCCAAGGCCTTCGGCGCGGCCGGGCTGCGCCTGGGCTACCTGGCCGCCGACCCGGCCGTGGTGGACGCGGTGCAGCTGGTCCGCCTGCCGTACCACCTGTCGTCCGTCACCCAGGCCACCGCGCTGGCCTGCCTGGAGCACACCGACACCCTGCTCGGGTACGTCGGCCGGCTCAAGGAGGAGCGCGACCGGCTGGTCGACGCGCTGCGCGGGCTCGGCCTGGAGGTCACCGACTCGGACGCCAACTTCGTCCAGTTCGGCCGCTTCGCCGACACCCACGCCGTCTGGCAGGCCATCCTCGACCAGGGCGTCCTGGTCCGTGACAACGGCGTCCCCGGGTGGCTGCGCGTCACCGCCGGCACGCCCGCAGAGAACGACGCCTTCCTGGACGCCGTTCGAACAGTGATCAAGGAGCTGTAACCCGTATGTCCCGCATCGGACGCGTCGAACGCACCACCAAGGAGACCGCGGTCCTGGTCGAGATCGACCTCGACGGCACCGGGAAGACCGACATCTCCACGGGCGTCGGGTTCTACGACCACATGCTCGACCAGCTCGGCCGCCACGGTCTCTTCGACCTCACCGTCAAGACCGACGGCGACCTGCACATCGACACCCACCACACCATCGAGGACACCGCCCTCGCGCTCGGCGCCGCCTTCAAGCAGGCGCTCGGCGACAAGGTCGGCATCTACCGCTTCGGCAACTGCACGGTGCCGCTGGACGAATCGCTCGCCCAGGTCACCGTGGACCTCTCCGGCCGGCCGTACCTGGTGCACACCGAGCCCGAGCACATGGCGCCGATGATCGGCTCGTACGACACCACGATGACCCGGCACATCCTGGAGTCCTTCGTGGCCCAGGCGCAGGTCGCCCTGCACGTCCACGTGCCGTACGGGCGCAACGCCCACCACATCGTGGAATGCCAGTTCAAGGCGCTGGCCCGAGCCCTGCGCTACGCCGCCGAGCGCGACCCGCGCGCGGCCGGAATCCTCCCCTCGACCAAGGGTGCACTGTGAGCAAGGCGGCCCTCGCCCTCATCTTCGTCGGCCTCTTCCTGGCCGGCGGCGTGATCTCGTTCTGGAAGCAGAAGCTGCCCAAGGGCGTCATCCTGGTGCTCGCGTTCGGCTCGGTCATGTGCCTGGCCTCCGGCATCATGCGTCTGTAGACCCGCAGTAGAGAGACTGGACACCTGAACATGGGCAAGAACGTCGTCGTCCTCGACTACGGGTCGGGCAACCTCCGCTCCGCGCAGCGCGCGCTCGAACGGACCGGGGCGGACGTCACCGTCACCTCCGACTACGACACCGCGATGAACGCGGACGGCCTGCTCGTCCCCGGCGTCGGCGCCTTCGAGGCCTGCATGCGCGGCCTGAAGTCCGTCCGGGGCGACTGGATCATCGGCCGCCGGCTCGCCGGGGGCCGCCCCGTCATGGGCATCTGCGTCGGCATGCAGATCCTCTTCGAGAAGGGGGTCGAGCACGGCGTGGAGACGGCCGGCTGCGACGAGTGGCCCGGCGTCGTCGAGCCGCTGGACGCCCCCGTCATCCCGCACATGGGCTGGAACACCGTGGACGTGCCCGAGGGCAGCCGGATGTTCGCCGGCCTCGACCCGCAGAGCCGCTTCTACTTCGTGCACTCCTACGGCGTGCGGCACTGGGAGCTGGAGACCCACAGCGCACGGATCCACGCCCCGCTCGTCACCTGGGCCACCCACGGGCAGCCCTTCGTCGCCGCCATCGAGAACGGCCCGCTCTGGGCCACCCAGTTCCACCCCGAGAAGTCCGGCGACGCCGGCGCCGCCCTCCTGACCAACTGGGTCAACACCCTCTGAGCTTGGAAGAGTTGTGACTATGAGCCGCCTCGAACTGCTTCCCGCCGTCGACGTCCGGGACGGCCAGGCCGTCCGCCTGGTCAAGGGCGCGTCCGGCACCGAGACCTCCTTCGGTGAACCCCTCGCCGCCGCCCTCGCCTGGCAGAACGCCGGCGCCGAGTGGCTGCACCTGGTCGACCTCGACGCCGCCTTCGGCACCGGCACCAACTACGAGCTGCTGCGCGAGGTCACCGGCCGCCTCGACATCAAGGTCGAGCTGTCCGGCGGCATCCGCGACGACGAGTCGCTCGCCAACGCGCTCGCCACCGGCTGCACCCGGGTCAACCTCGGCACCGCCGCCCTGGAAGCCCCCGAGTGGGTCGCCAAGGCCATCGCCGAGCACGGAGACAAGATCGCCGTCGGCCTGGACGTCGTCGGCACCACCCTGCGCGGCCGCGGCTGGACCCGCGACGGCGGCCAGCTCTTCGAGGTGCTGGAGCGGCTCAACCAGGAGGGCTGCGCCCGCTACGTCGTCACCGACGTCAACCGGGACGGCACCCTGACCGGCCCCAACCTGCAGCTGCTGCGCGACGTCTGCGCCGCCACCGACCGCCCCGTCGTCGCCTCCGGCGGCGTCTCCTCGCTCGACGACCTGCGCGCCATCGCCGGCCTGGTCGGTGCGGGTGTCGAGGGCGCCATCGTGGGCAAGGCACTCTACGAGCAGAAGTTCACCCTCGAAGAGGCCCTGGAGGCGGTTTCAGGATGACGGAACGTCGGATCGTGCGTGGCAGGGTCGGCGGATTCTCCCCCTGGGAGGACCAGTTCGGCTACTCGCGGGCGGTCGCCGCGGGAGACCACGTGCACGTGGCCGGCTCCACCGCCTGGGTGAACGGCCGGATCGAGCACGAGGGCGACCCCTACCGGCAGACCCTCGCCGCGTTCGGCGTCGGCCTCAGCGCCCTCGCCGCGTACGGTCTGACGGCGGACGACGTGGTCCGCACCCGGATGTACATCACCCACGCCCGCGACGCCGACGAGGTGGGCCGCGCCCACCACCAACTCTTCGACGCCGCCCGCCCGGCGGCCACCATGGTGGTGGTCGACGGGCTGATCGACTCCCGGATGATGGTCGAGGTCGAGCTCGACGCCTATCGTGCCGGGCTGGCAAAGACCCTGGAAGGCAACCAGCCGTGACCCTCGCCGTACGTGTCATCCCCTGCCTGGACGTCGACGCCGGGCGGGTGGTCAAGGGCGTCAACTTCCAGAACCTGCGCGACGCCGGCGACCCGGTCGAGATGGCCAAGCTCTACGATGCCGAGGGCGCCGACGAGTTGACCTTCCTCGACATCACCGCCTCCTCCGGCGACCGGGAAACCACCTACGACGTGGTCCGCCGCACCGCCGAACAGGTCTTCATCCCGCTCACCGTCGGCGGCGGAATCCGCGCCGTCGAGGATGTCGACAAGCTGCTGCGGGCCGGCGCCGACAAGGTCGGCGTCAACACCGCCGCCATCGCCCGGCCGGAACTGGTCCGCGAGATCGCCCAGCGGTTCGGGCGGCAGGTCCTGGTGCTGTCCGTGGACGCCCGGCGCTGCCCTCCCGGCACCGAGACCGCGTCCGGCTACGAGGTCACCACCCACGGCGGGCGCAAGGGCACCGGCCTCGACGCCGTCGAATGGGCCGGGCGCGCGGCCGAACTCGGCGCCGGCGAGATCCTGCTCAACTCGATGGACGCCGACGGCACCAAGGACGGGTACGACCTGGAGATGATCCGGGCCGTCCGCAAGGCCGTCTCCGTGCCCGTCATCGCCTCCGGCGGCGCCGGCAAGCTCGCCGACTTCGCGCCGGCCGTCGAGGCGGGTGCGGACGCGGTGCTCGCCGCGAGCGTCTTCCACTTCGGGGACCTGCGGATCGGGCAGGTCAAGGACGCGCTGCGGGAGGCCGGGCACCCGGTGCGGTGACCGTCCGTACTACCGCGAGAGGGCCCGCTGCGCACCGGCGCAGCGGGCCCTCTCGCGTGCTCAGGACTGTTCGCGGGGCTCGCCCTTGATCAGCGCGAACGGCGTGCCGTGCGGGTCCACGATCCAGGCGATCCGGCCGACGTTCGGCACGTCCTCGGGCCCCATCACCACCGTGCCGCCGGCAGCCTTCGCCTTCGCGATCAGCGCGTCCACGTCGCCGGCGGCGAAGTACGGCGTCCAGGCGGAGGGCTCCTGCGGGGACATGGTCGGGGCGATGCCACCGAAGGCCGTGGCCTGCTGGTCGCCCTCGGAGGTCGAGATCACCCGGTAGTCCATGCCCGGAGCCGGCTCGAACTTCTCCACCCGCCAGCCGAACAGCGCCTGGTAGAAGCCGAACCCGGCGCTCTGGTCCGAAGTGTGCAGCTCGGACCAGACCAGCGCGCCGTCCTCCGACACCACGTCCAGGCCGGTGGTCGTGCCCGGCTGCCAGACCGCGAACCTGGCCCCCTGCGGGTCGGCGAACTGGGCGAACCACCCCTCGCCCATGACGTCCATCGGCGGGACCAGGACCGAACCGCCCGCCTGCTCGGCGGCCTGCGCGGTGGCGTTCACGTCGGCCGTACGGAAGTACGTCGTCCAGGTCGGCTGGTCACCCTCGTCGAGCGGGCCGACGGCGCCTACCGTCCTGCCGTTCAACTGGAAGAAGCCGTAGCCGCCCGCCTCCGGGCCGCCGGACCGGAACGTCCAGCCGAAGACCTTGCCGTAGAACTCGGCCGTGGCGGGGATGTCCGGGCTGCCGAGGTCGATCCAGCAGGGCGCGCCGGCCGGAAAGTCGGTGGTGAGCATGAGGTGGTGCCCCTTCGACGGAAGACGTGACCAGGCCGGTTCCGTCGGGCGCGCGCACGCACCCACCCCGGCCCTCTGCGAGTCTGCACCCGCCCACTGACATCCGCAGCCGGGGAGCGCGGCCGGGAGACCTCAGCCGCGCCCCCGGAAACGGGCCCACAGCTGAGCTGCCCGGTTCAGGCCATCGGTCCACGGGTCCGGATCGTCTCCGGCGATCTCGGCCCACATCCGGGCCTGAGCCTGCGCGAAGACGTCCACCACCGCCGGATCGCCGGGCCGCCACGCCGGGACCCTGGCGGCCCACGCTTCCGCCGCAGCCGGGCTGTGGCCGCCCGCAGCGATCAACCAGATCACCCACAGGGCCGGGTCGATCCAGGGCGCTCCCCGGGTGGCCCACGCCCAGTCGACCAGCAGCGCATGGTCTTCGCGGATCAGGACGTTCTCGTTGTTCAGGTCCGTGTGCAGCAGATAGCCGCCGGCGAGGCGGGACAGCACCTCGGTATCGTCCACGTAGGCGGCCCATCGCTGCTCGGCCCGGCGTAGCTCGATCGGCGGACACGGGGTACGGCCGAGCCGGCTGAGGACGTCGACCATCAGCTACCGGGGCGCACCAACAGGTACTCGTCCAAGAATGGACTGGCGATGAGGCTGTGCACTTTCCCTCCTCTGCTGAGCAATTCGGAGAAGCGCCGCGAGTGGCGGCGGTTCCCCGAGGGCGCCTGAGCCCTCGGGGATGCCCTGGCTGGCCTCACCAGGGCGGAAGCCAACCAAAGCTGCTTGCCTGGCAGTCAGGTCGATAGGTCGACAGGTCGTCAGGTGTCGGAGCGGCGCAGGTACGCGTCAGCGGCCGACACGGTGTAGAAGCGCCTGATCCGGTCCGAGGAACCCGGAGCGCGCACGTACTCGTGCTGTTCGCGGTCGTAGATCCCCCAGCACTCCAGTAGGAAGAAATGGGGGCTTCGGGAGTCGATCAGGCGGATCTCGTGCCGGGAGGAGGCGGGAGGGGCGGTCATCGCGACTTCCGCCCGGGCGTGAACATGAGTCGCGATGGCTGGTACGGCGAGCCGCGAGTCCCCCGTCGCGAGTTGGTCGGGCGCCGCCTCGAACCAGACCACCTTGCCCTCCTCCGCCGGGTACCAGCCCCAGGAGTAGGCCAGCGCCTCCACCAGGAGCAGGCCACGGCCGCCGGTGGCCATGTCGTCCGCCGCGCTCCTCACCGGCGGCTGCGGACTCCTGTCCGCGACCTCGACCCGGAGGCGGACTCCGGTCCACCGGACCGTGACGCGGCAGCGCTTTCCGGTGTGCTCAACGGCGTTGGCCAGCAACTCGTCGGCGCACAACTCCACGTCCCGCAGCGACTTCTCGGAGAGGAGTTCCGGCCAGGACCGAGCCACATGCACCACCCACAGTCGGGCGAATTTCACCGCAGCCGTGGTCGGTTGCACCTCTTGGGACTTCGGCATCGGGAGTACAGCGCAGTCGTCGGTGTTCATCAGCCCTCCCGGACTGGGGCGTTGATCGGCGCGGCGATGAGCAACCGCACGGTGGTTCGACCTTCGGAGCGACAGGACTCAATGGCCCTGGCAGGCTCGAATCCAGTGAACCGGCCCAACAACACGATCGGTATGCCTGTCGACACGTAGAGTGGTTTACGCGGTTTACAGCTCGACCTCAGGGGATCGATCGTGGCCACACGCAGGGAACCCAATCACCGCCTCAGGGAGACGATTTCAGCGGGCGGATGGACCTATGAGGCGTTAGCCCGTGCTGTGCGGTGCATCGGTGCGGAGAACGGAGAGATGCTCCTCACCAACAAGTCCGCCGTGGCCCACTGGATCAACGGCGCGCAGCCGTCCGGGCAAGTCAGTCATTACATCGCAGAGGCGCTCTCCCGCCGGTCCGGGCGCCGGGTCACCCTTGCCGAACTCGACTTCGCCACCCCGGAAGAGTCCTTGGCGGTGAGTAGTGATCCGGTCGAGGCGGTTGCCAATCTCGGCCGTGCAGATGTCGAGCGCCGCACCTTTCTGGCTGTCGCTGCATTCACAACTGCCGGTGTAGCCATGCCGCTGCTCTACGATCCTGAGCCCATCTCGCGTCTGATGAGGGCCCGGACCGGCTTGGCTCGCATCGGTGTTGAAGAAGTTGAGGTCGTTCGGCAGATCACTGCCGCGTTCAGCGCGGCAGACGAACGACTCGGCGGCGGGCATGGGCTGACCACCGTGACCGCCTACCTGGCCGACACGGCAGCCCCGATGCTCAACGGCCGCTTCCCCAACGAAAGTGTGCGGCGGCACGCCTTCGGAGCCGTGGCCGAACTTGCCTACCTTGCTGGATGGAAACACCACGACCTCGGCCAAGAAGGCGCCGCCCAGCGTTACTACCAGGTCGGTTACCAACTCGCTGTGGAGTCGGATCCGCATGGTCACGCCGGATGGATGATGCGCACCCTGGCCCATCAGGCGCTCAGTCTCAAGCAGCCCCACCACTGTGCGGCGCTGATCGAGAATGCACTCGCTCGGAGCGTTGGTCGGGTGGATGGAAAGACCGAGGCGCTTCTTCACATCACTCACGCTCGTGCTTTCGCCGCCACCCGGGACAAACCCGCTGCAGCCAAGGCACTCCTCGCCGCAGAGAACGCCCTCGTCCGAGACGGCGACCCGCAGCCCAGTTTCTCATTCGTCAGCGGCCCTGCGGTCGGTACTGTCGCCAGCCACACTGCCCGAACCCTCACCGACCTCGGGGACCACGCAGGAACCGAACAGCAGCACCGTGCCGCGCTGATTCGTTGGGATGCCGAGAAGTACAAGCGGGTTCACGCCCTCACCTACGCAGACCTGGGTGACAGCTTGGCTGTTCAAGCCCGAGCGGACGAGGCGGTCGCAGCCTGGGGACGTACGCTCGACCTCATGGCCGGCATGACCTCGGATCGGACGAGAAAGGCGATTTCCTCAATCCGCCCTTGCTTGGCGATCTACCGTAGACGTGGTGTTCCTGGAGCCGTAGATCTGGAACGCCGAACACGTGAGGTACTGACATGACAGCTGTAACGCAGGAAGGACTCGACCGAGTGGACCAGCCGACCGCCGATCAGACGACTGCTCTCAAGCCCGCCACGGAGTCGATGACCCTGCTGGTCGCCGCCGTCATCGTCCATGACCTTGAAGCTCAACGTGTCGTTCTTCTCCGGCGGGGGCCCAAGGCCAAGTTCGCGCAAGGCCTGTGGGATCTGCCGGTCGGCAAGAACGAACCAGGCGAGCCGATCACGGAGACGGCGGTTCGCGAGCTCAGGGAGGAGACCGGGCTCGTCGTCGCTCCTGAGGACTTGCAACTTGCCCACGTCATCCACGGTGCTCGCGGCGTCGAGGCTCCCAACGGCTTCCTGACTGTCGTTTTCGCGGCTCACCGGTGGTCCGGTGAGCTCGCGAACGGGGAACCTGCCAAGCACTCGGACGTTGCGTGGATCGGCGTCGGGGCTGTACCGGAGGAATTCGTCTCCACTACCAGGGAGGCCCTGATCAATTATCTGACCAATGGACCGAGCGTCTCTCTCGATTCGTGGCGGAGCCGATAGCCAGCGGGGAGTTTCCGACCTCCTCCCAATCCTCTTGGTCTTGGGTCGTCGAGCGCTGCCCCTCGGTATTCCGAGGGGCAGCGCATCATTTTTCTCTCTTTAAGGCAGAGGCAGGACGTGGCGGAGGGCTTCGAGGGCGTCCGGGGGGCCGTCGACGGTGAGGGTGGTGTGGGCGCCGCGGCCGTAGGTGAAGAGGATCAGTTCGCCCGGGTCGCCGGCGAGTTGGACGGTGGGGGAGCCGGTGGGGCCGACGGTGAGGGACTGGCCGTCGGGGCGGCGCAGGGTCAGCCGGACGGGGGAGCGGCGGCCGGCTTCCAGGCGGGCCAGCAGGGGCAGTCGGCGCCACAGGGCTTCGGCGCGGCCGGCGGGGACCGGGGCGGGGGTCCAGTCGTCGGCGGCCCGCAGGACGTCCTCGGCGTGCACGTAGTACTCGACGGTGTTCGCGGCCTCGTCGGCGCCGGGCAGGGCGAACGGGGAGAGCACCGGCGGGCCGGAGCGGAAGAGCTTCAGCAGCTCCTCGTACGGGCGCTCGGCGTACGCGGACTGCACCCGGCGGGCCCGGTCGGCGAGGGCGCCGATCAGCAGTCCGGCCGCCGCGTCCGGGCGGTGCTCGCGGACCACCAGGTGGGCGGCGAGGTCGCGGGTGGTCCACCCGGCGCAGAGGGTGGGGGCGTCCGGCCCGGCGGCGGCCAGGAGTGCGGCGAGGCGGTGGCGTTCGGCGAGGGCGTGGTTCGACATGGCGCCACGATAGAGGCTGTCAGCGCAGGTTGCCGGTGAGCTTGGGGCCGCCCTGCTTGTTGCCGGCGGTCAGGGTGCAGGTGTAGTCCCGCCAGCCCTGCTGGTAGTTGGCCTGGGCAGGGCCGAACTGGCGGCCGTAGTACGTCTTCCCGTCGTTCTGGCGGGCCTTGGCGGCGGCCTCGGCCTCCTTGCAGCCCTCGCGCATGGCGAGCGCGATCGGGATCTCGCCGGTCAGGCCGTCGGCCAGTTTCAGGTCGGCGATCACCTGGCCGTCGTGCTCGCCGGTGCAGGGGCGCTCCTCGGCCTTGGTGATCACCGGGCTGAGCTGCGGGTGGTCGAAGCAGGCGCCGACCGGGAAGAAGGCGTACGGCGGGGTCCTGGTCGGGGTGGGTGTCGGCGTGGGCGTCGGGGTCGGGGTGGCCATGGGGGTGGGCGGGGGCGGTGCGGCGGCGGGCTTGCGCTCCTCCGGCCAGAGCAGGACGGTGGCCACCACCGCGAGCAGCACGGCCAGGACGGCCACGACGGCGAGGACCAGGCCCCGGGACGGGCGGGAGTCGGCGGCTGCGGGCGGCTGCTGCTCGGAGGTCATGGCCATGAGGATGGCCCACGCGGGGCCCGCCCGGCAGGCGGTTGGCCGAAATCACCCCTTTACGGCGATGTTCGGGGTGGGGCCGGAGAGGCTCCCCGGCGGCGCGGATCCGGTCCAGCGGTTGTGCCTGCACCGGGTAGGGCCCACCGCACAAGGCACAGGGCACAGGGCACAGGGCGCATCCGGGGCGGCGGGCCGGACTGCAACAATGGCCCCATGTCCACCACACCCGCCACCCCCGGCACCACCGCCCTGGCCCCCGAGATCGCCGCGCGCCTCAAGCGCACCGAGGACGGCCTGCTCCCGGCGATCGCGCAGCAGTACGACACCGGCGAGGTGCTGATGCTGGGCTGGATGGACGACGAGGCGCTGCACCGCACGCTCACCACCGGCCGCTGCACCTACTGGAGCCGCAGCCGCCGCGAGTACTGGGTGAAGGGCGACACCTCCGGCCACGCCCAGGCGGTCAAGTCGGTGGCGCTGGACTGCGACGGCGACACCCTGCTGGTGAAGGTCGACCAGACCGGTGCCGCCTGCCACACCGGCGACCGCACCTGCTTCGACGCCGACGTGCTCCCGCTCGCCTGACCCCTCCGCCCACTCCTCCTGCCGGAACTCCAGAAGGTGCCGCTCGCCATGGATCTCGAAGCCTTCCGCAAGCTCGCCGTCGACACCCGGGTCATCCCGGTCACCCGCAGGCTCCTCGCGGACGGTCTCACCCCGATCGGCCTGTACCGCAGCCTCGCCGAGGAGCGGCCCGGCACCTTCCTGCTGGAGTCCGCCGAGCAGGGCCGCAGCTGGTCGCGCTACTCCTTCGTCGGCGTCCGCAGCGCCGCCGTCCTCACCGTCGGGGAGGACGGCGAGGCCCGCTGGCTGGGCACCCCGCCGGTCGGCATCCCGACCGGCGGCGACCCCTTGCAGGTGCTGCGCGCCGCGCTGGAGGCGCTGCACACCCCGCGCCGCGACGACGACGGCCTGCCGCCGCTCACCGGCGGCCTGGTCGGCTACCTGGGCTACGACGTCGTCCGCCGGCTGGAGAAGCTGCCCGACCTCAACCCGGACGACCTGCGGCTGCCCGAGCTGACCATGCTGCTCGCCACCGACCTCGCCGTGCTCGACCACGTCGACGGCACGGTGCTGCTGATCGCCAACGCCGTCAACCACAACGACCTCGCCAGCGGCGTGGACGAGGCCTACGCGGACGCGGTGGCCCGGCTGGACGCCATGGAGGCCGACCTGCTCAAGCCGGTCGACCCGGGCCTGGCCACCTTCACCCCGGCCGGGCCGGGCGAGGCCCGCTCCCCGTTCGGCGGCGCGCCGTACCGGGCGGCGGTGGAGGTGGTCAAGGAGCGGATCCGGGCCGGCGAGGCCTTCCAGGTCGTCCCTTCGCAGCGCTTCGAGGCGCCCTGCCCGGCCTCGGCGCTGGACGTGTACCGCGTGCTGCGCACCACCAACCCCAGCCCGTATATGTACCTGTTCCGCTTCCCGGGGCCGGACGGCACCGCCGAGGGCGGCTTCGACGTGGTCGGCTCCAGCCCGGAGGCGCTGGTCAAGGTGACCGGCGGCGAGGCGATGGTGCACCCGATCGCCGGGACGAGGCACCGCGGCGCCACCCCGCACGAGGACGCGGCGCTGGCCGCCGAGCTGCTCGCCGACCCCAAGGAGCGGGCCGAGCACCTGATGCTGGTCGACCTGGGCCGCAACGACCTGGGCCGGGTCTGCGAGCCGGGCAGCGTGGAGGTGGTCGACTTCATGCACATCGAGCGCTACAGCCACGTGATGCACATCGTCTCCACCGTCACCGGCCGGGTGGCGCCCGGGCGGACCGCCTTCGACGTGCTGACCGCCTGCTTCCCGGCCGGTACCCTCTCCGGCGCGCCCAAGCCCCGCGCGATGCGGATCATCGAGGAGCTGGAGCCCACCCGCCGCGGCCTGTACGGCGGCTGCGTCGGCTACCTGGACTTCGCCGGGGACTCCGACACCGCGATCGCGATCCGCACCGCCGTGCTGCGCGACGGCACCGCCTTCGTGCAGGCCGGCGCGGGCGTGGTCGCGGACTCCGACCCGCACGGGGAGGACACCGAGTGCCGCAACAAGGCGGCCGCCGTGCTGCGGGCCGTCGCCACCGCCAATACGCTGCGGACGCCGGAACTGTCGTGAGTCACCAGTCGTAAGTCGTCAGTGTCGTCAGTCGTCGAGGGAGGCGGCCGGGATGTCCGAGGTGTCGCCCGACGAACTGCGGCGGGTGGTGGTGCTCGATGCGGCCGCCCAGATCGAGGACCAGTTGGGCGGGCACGGCCGGGTGCTGTCCGGCGCCGTGATCGACGCCCCGGCCGGGGCCCCCGACCTGATCCCCGACCTGACGGTGACCGCCCCGGGGGCGGAGCCCGACGGCCGGGGCCGGTACCCCCAGGGCGCCGTCGAGGCCGTCCTGGAGGTGGCCCGGTCGCACCTGGCCGCGGCGGCGCTGGCGTACGCGCGCAGCGGGATCCCGCTGTACGTGGTGGTCGACCCGGCGGCGGCGGCCTGCACCGTGCACACCGCGCCGTCCGTCGACGACGGGTACCGGGAGGCGGAGCGGGTGCCGTTCGGCAACGATCTCTTCCTGCCGCTCGCCGGGCGGACGCTGGTGCTGCGGACGGACGAGTTCCCGGCCGGGCCGCCCACCCCGGGTGCGGGGCCGGACGCCGGGCGGGGGATAGTGGACGGGTGAGCGCACCTGACCAGACCCCCGTACCCGCCCCGCCGGCCCCCGCGTCGGGCCGCCGGACGCTCGGCGTGATGCTCCTGCTGACCGTGCTGAGCGCCGTGCTGGTGCTGACCGCCGTCGGCCGGGTCTGGTCCGAGGGCCGGGCCGGCACCCTGGCGGTGTCCGTCTCCGGCGGCGCGATCTCCGAACTCCCGGGCGGGCTCGCCCTGGTGGGGCTCGCGGCGGCCGTCGCGGTGTTCGCGGTGCGCGGCGCGGGCCGGCTCGCGGTCGGCGCGCTGACCCTGCTGGCAGGCCTCGGCGCGGCCGCCGCCTCGGCCGCGGGCGCCGGGGACACCGCCGCGCTGGACGCCGAGGCGGCCCGCAAGCTGGCGCTGTCCGGCTCGGCGGCCACCGAGGTCGGCCACACCGGCTGGCCCTGGGTGGCGCTGGCCGGCGGGCTGCTGCTGGCCGTCGCCGGGCTGCTCACCCTCCGCTACGGCCGGAGCTGGCCGGCCATGGGCAGCCGCTACGAGGCGCCCACCCGCAAGGCCCCGGCGAAGAGCGACACCCCGGCCGACCTGTGGAAGGCGCTGGACCGGGGCGAGGACCCGACCACGGTCTGAGCGCGGGGTCTGGGCGCCGGCCTTGAGCGCCGGGCCCGGGCGGGCCCAGGCTTCGGGCCCCAGCGGGCCTCAGCGGGCCTCAGCAGCCCTCAAGGGGCCCCGGCGCCGGTGTGACGCGATAGACCCGCCACCCGCTTTGGGCCGCCGGTGTGTGGCCCGGCACAATGGAACCCGTCAACCCGCCGGCGGCCCCGCAGGCCCGGCCGGGCCCCGAGAGGCTAGGAGCACCACTCAGATGGCAGCAGCAGCACACGGTCACACCACCGCCGCCTGGACCGGCGTGACCATCACGTTCATCGGTTTCGGGATCGCGGGGGTCGCGATGATCCTCCCGTCGGTGATGCTGGTCTGGGCCGGCATCGCGGTCATCCTGGCCGGCGGTGTGGTCGGCAAGGCCATGTCGATGGCGGGCATGGGCCAGCAGCCGAGCGCCAACGTGTACGCCTCGCACGAGGAGCAGCGCGCGGCCCGGGCCGCCGTCGCCGCCTGACGACGGACTCCTCGCAGTAGATACGACTCGTAGCAGTACCGAACGGCGGGCGCGCCACGCCCGCCGTTTCGTTCTGTCCGGGCCCGGCCCGGGCAGAATCGGGGCGTGACCTCCGCCTCCACCACCTCCGCCCTGCCGCCCGTCCTGCGCCGGCTGGGGCCGCCGCTGGCCGCGCTGGCGGCGGTGGCCGTTCCCGCCGTCTACGTCGCCGCGGTGGACCCGAACACCCCCGGGCACTACCCCGACTGCCCCTTCCTGGCCGCCACCGGCTGGTGGTGCCCCGGCTGCGGGGGGCTGCGCTGCGTCCACGCGCTGGCCCACGGGGACTTCACCGGCGCCCTGCACGACAACGCCGCGGCCGTCCTGCTGTTCGGCGTCCTGGCGCTGCTGTGGCTGCGCTGGGCCTGGGCCGCGCTGACCGGCGCCGGTCAGCGGCCCAGGCCCCCGCTCGGGGCCCGGCGCTGGGTGCTGGTCCTCCTGCTGCTGCTGGTGTTCACGGTGGTGCGCAACCTGCCCGTCGGGGCGGGGCTGGCGCCCCTGCTGGTTTGATCGCCCACGCCGACGGGTAGCGACCCGCGCAGGCTCGCGCACCGGTCCACACCGGGGTCCGTACATCGGTCCACTTGGTCCGCACCGCGCGTTCGGGCGCCGCCGGAGAACCGGTGAAACCGCAGTTGGGAGCTGCCCAGGGGGGCGTCCGGCACGCGAGACGCACACCGGGCGGATGCGCCCCGCGCCCCCGGGTGCCGATACCATCGAAGTGCCGCCGGGCCACCGCCCGGACGGCTCGTCGCCGGCGAACGAACAGAAATGTTGGGGGCACTTCGCGTGAGCGAGCGAACCATTGACAGGTGCGTGTTGCGCGCAGCGCCTGCTGAGCGAAGCGAGGTGTGCGCATGAGTGTGCTCGACACGATCATCGACGGGGTCCGCGAGGACCTCGCCGAACGGCAGGCCCGGGTCTCCCTGGACCAGCTGAAGGAACTCGCCGCCAAGGCCCCCGAGGCCAAGGACGGCGTCGCCGCGCTCAAGGGCGACGGGGTCCGGGTGATCTGCGAGGTGAAGCGCTCCAGCCCGTCCAAGGGCGCGCTGGCCGCGATCGCCGACCCGGCCGCCCTGGCGGGCGACTACGCGGCCGGCGGCGCCGCCGCGATCAGCGTGCTCACCGAGCAGCGCCGCTTCGGCGGCTCGCTGGCCGACCTGGACGCCGTCCGCGCGGCGGTGGACACCCCGCTGCTGCGCAAGGACTTCATCGTCACCGCCTACCAGCTGTGGGAGGCCCGCGCGCACGGCGCCGACCTCGCGCTGCTGATCGTCGCCGCCCTCGACCAGTCGGCCCTGGTGTCGCTGATCGAGCGGGCCGAGTCGATCGGCCTCACCCCGCTGGTCGAGGTGCACGACGAGGAGGAGATCAAGCGCGCGGTGGACGCCGGGGCGCGGATCATCGGCGTCAACGCCCGCAACCTCAAGACCCTCGAGGTGGACCGCAACACCTTCGGCAACGTCGTCCACGCCATCCCGGACAACGTCGTCAAGATCGCCGAGTCCGGCGTGCGCGGCCCGCTGGACGTGATCTCCTACGCCAACCTGGGCGCCGACGCCGTCCTGGTCGGCGAGTCCCTGGTGACCGGCAAGGACCCGCGCGCCGCGGTCGCCGACCTGGTCGCGGCCGGCGCCCACCCCGCCGTCCGGCACAAGGACTGACCCGCCGACATGAAGATCGCCACCCGCCTCGCCCCCGGTTGCCGCCCGCGCGGCTGCCGCGCGCCCGCACGCCGGGTGCTGGGGCGGCGGGTGCGCTACGTGATCGGCTGCGAGCCCGGGCAGGTGCCGGGCCGCCGATGGCGACGGACATCCGGCTGAGCCCAGCCACGAGACGTCCCTGTCGTCATCTCCCAAAGGACTCCACCATGTCCGAAAAGTCCGCGAAGGACTACCTGCCCGGCGCCCAGGTGCCGGACGCCCGAGGCTACTTCGGTGCCTACGGCGGCCGCTTCATCCCCGAGGCGCTGGTCGCCGCCGTCGAGCAGGTCGCCGAGGAGTACGAGAAGGCCAAGGCCGACCCGGCCTTCGCCGCCGAACTCGACGGCCTGCTCAAGGACTACACCGGCCGCCCGAGCCCGCTGACCGACGTGCACCGCTTCTCCGCCGAGGCGGGCGGCGCGCGCGTCCTGCTCAAGCGCGAGGACCTCAACCACACCGGCTCGCACAAGATCAACAACGTGCTGGGCCAGGCCCTGCTCACCCGGCGGATGGGCAAGACCCGGATCATCGCCGAGACCGGCGCCGGCCAGCACGGCGTGGCCACCGCCACCGCCTGCGCCCTGTTCGGCTTCGACTGCACCATCTACATGGGCGAGGTCGACACCCAGCGCCAGGCGCTGAACGTCGCCCGGATGCGGATGCTCGGCGCTGAGGTGGTGTCCGTCACCTCCGGCAGCCGCACCCTCAAGGACGCCATCAACGAGGCGTTCCGCGACTGGGTCGCCAACGTGGACTCCACCCACTACCTGTTCGGCACCGTGGCCGGCCCGCACCCCTTCCCGATGATGGTCCGCGACTTCCACCGGGTCATCGGCGTCGAGGCCCGCCAGCAGGTGCTCGACCGCACCGGGCGGCTGCCCGACGCCGTCGTCGCCTGCGTCGGCGGCGGCTCCAACGCGATGGGCATCTTCCACGAGTTCATCCCCGACGCCGGCGTGCGCCTGATCGGCTGCGAGGCCGCCGGCGAGGGCGCCGACACCCCCAAGCACGCCGCCACCCTCACCAAGGGCGACCCCGGCGTGCTGCACGGCTCGCGCACCTACGTCCTCCAGGACGAGGACGGCCAGACCATCGAGTCGCACTCCATCTCCGCCGGCCTCGACTACCCGGGCGTCGGCCCGGAGCACGCCTGGCTGAAGGACACCGGACGGGCCGAGTACCGCCCCGTCACCGACGACGCCGCCATGCAGGCGCTGCGGCTGCTGTCCCGCACCGAGGGCATCATCCCGGCCATCGAGAGCGCCCACGCGCTGGCCGGCGCCCTGGAGCTGGGCCGCGAGCTCGGGCCCGAGGCCACCATCCTGGTCTCGCTCTCCGGGCGCGGCGACAAGGACATGCACACCGCGGCCGAGTACTTCGGCCTGTACGACGAGCCGGCCGGCGGTTCGGCCCACGACGCGGCCCACGGGGGTAAGTGACCATGGCATCGAAGCTCAGTGGCATCCTGGCGGCAGCCAAGGCCGAGGACCGCGCCGCGCTGATCGGCTACCTGCCGGGCGGCTTCCCGACCGTCGACGGCGGCATCCGGGCGATCAACGCGCTGATCGAGGGCGGCTGCGACATCGTCGAGGTCGGCCTGCCGCACTCCGACCCGGTCCTGGACGGCGCCGTCATCCAGACCGCCGACGACATCGCGCTGCGCGGCGGCGTGCGGATCAAGGACGTGCTGCGCACCGTCCAGGAGGTCGCCACCGCGCACCCCGAGGCGGCGGTGCTGGTGATGACGTACTGGAACCCGGTCGACCGCTACGGCACCGCGCGCTTCGCCGCCGACCTCGCGGCCGCGGGCGGCGCCGGCTGCATCCTGCCGGACCTGCCGGTGGAGGAGTCCGAGGAGTGGCGCAAGGCGGCGGACGAGCACGGGCTGGACACCGTGTTCGTGGTCGCCCCCAGCAGCAAGGACCCGCGCCTGGCCGAGGTCACCGCGGCCGGCAGCGGCTTCGTCTACGCGGCCGCCGTGATGGGCGTGACCGGGACCCGCGCCCAGGTCGGTTCGCTTGCCGAGGACCTGGTCGCCCGCACCCGGGCCACCACCGACCTGCCGGTCTGCGTCGGCCTCGGCGTCTCCACCCCCGAGCAGGCCGCCGAGGTGGCGGGCTTCGCCGACGGCGTGATCGTGGGCTCCGCGTTCGTGAAGCGGATCCTGGAGGCCGGCGACGACGAGGCGGCCGCGCTGGACGCGGTGCGCGCCCTGGCCGGCGAGCTGGCGGCGGGCGTCCGTCGGCGCTGACCCTCGTACCACCTGACGGCCCGTCGCTCCCTCCGGGGGCGGCGGGCCGTCGCGCTTGTGTGCGCCCGGCTCGCCGGGCGGCGGCGCTCGCGCGGCCCCGAACGGGTGAACAGCGACGGGCACACGCATCAGGCGGGGTTGACCGGCGTTGAGTGGAGGGACGAGTGCACGAACGAGGTGCACGGGGGTTGCCGAGCGAGCGAAGGAGTGAGCCGGTGCCGGGTCTCCATCGGGCCGTTCTGCTGCGGGCGGCCGCCGCCGCGCTGGCGCTCGGCGCCGCCGTCGGAGCGCACACCGAGGTGGGGCAGGCGCTGGCCAAGCGCGGTGCCGAGCGGGCCGTGCGGGACGCGTACGCCTGCGCCGAGGCGGCCCGCTGGGACGCCGCCGAGCGGGCAGCCCACCCGCACCACGAGGGCCGCGCCGACCTGTTCGACCCCGGCCGCCCGCCCGGCTGCCGCTCCTGAGGGCCGCGCCGACCTGATCGACCAGGGGCGCCCGCCCGGCCTCCCGCCCGGTCACCCGCCCCTGAACGGACGTTCGCCGGATTCGGACACACCATCACCAGACGTCACCCATCCGGCTTAATTCCTGAATATGGAGGAACCGCCCTTCATCCCTTACGGTTCATCAGGAAGTGAACGAGTTTCCCGAGGGGGGTTCCCTGATGGCCGGCCCGGCAGCGCAGCCCGGTGACACGGCGCCCGCGCCGCCCGCCCGGCGGCCGGTGCAGGCCTGGAGTCCGTGGCTGGGCACCGTCGTCCGGCTCGGCCTCGCGGTGGTCTGGGGCTGGGCCGGCCTGGCCAAGATCGCCGACCCGGCGGAGGCCGCCCAGGCCGTCCGCGCCTACGAGATCCTGCCCGAGGGCCTGGTCAAGCCGGTCGGCTACGCCCTGCCCTTCCTGGAGCTGGCGCTCGCCCTGCTGCTGGTGATCGGCCTCGGCGTCCGGATCGTCGCCGGCGTCTCCGCGCTGCTGCTGCTCACCTTCATCGCCGGGATCGCCACCGCCTGGGCGCGCGGCATCTCGATCGACTGCGGCTGCTTCGGCGGCGGCGGGCACGTCGACGCCTCGCAGACCGAGTACCTCCAGGAGATCCTGCGCGACACCGGGTTCCTCCTGCTGGCCGGGTGGCTGCTGTGGCGGCCCCGCACCAGGTTCTCGGCGGACGGCTGGCTGGCGAGCTGACCGGCCGGCCCCGCCGCACCCCCACCCCACCCCACGAAGGCCCTCCCCGATTGTGGATGTCAAGGCAATGAGCGAGAAGAACCGAGAAGGCAAGCGCACCGCCCGCGAGCGGATGCTGGAGCAGCGGGCGGCCGACGAGGCCACGTCCAGGCGCAGGAAGAAGCTGTTGGTGGGCGGCGCGGTGCTCGTGGTGATCGCCGCCGCCGTGGTCACCGGCGTCGTGGTGCAGAACCAGCGCTCCAAGCCGGAGACCCCGGTCGCCGCCCCCGCCGGGACGATCGGCGACAAGAACCTGGTCATCCCGGCCGGCTCGGCCAACGCCCCGGCCGTCCTCACCGTCTACGAGGACCCGCGCTGCCCGGCCTGCGGGATCTTCGAGCGCGAGTTCTCCTCGACCGTCGACCAGCTGGAAGACGCCGGCAAGATCTACACCAACTACCACATCGTGTCGTTCATCGACCGGGCCGTCCCGGGCAAGGGCTCCAAGGCCGGCGCCAACGCGCTGGCCTGCGCCCAGGACGCCGGGCACTTCCGGGACTTCCACGACGTGCTGTACCGCAACCAGCCGGACGAGACCAGCGACGCCTTCGGCGACAAGGCCGTCCTGATCAACCTCGCCAAGCAGGTCAACGGTCTCGACACGCCCGCCTTCCAGGCCTGCGTCAACGACAACAAGTACGGCGGATGGGTGTCGTCCGTGCAGCAGGACTTCGACAAGTCCAGCTACAAGTCCACCCCGACCGTGCTGCTCAACGGCCAGCCGATCTACCCCAAGAACGGCGCCGAGGAGATCACCCCGGCGAACCTGGTGAAGTGGGTCGACGCCGCCAACCAGGGCAAGCAGCTGGGCACCGCGGGCTCCAACGGGCAGACCCCGGCGCCCACCAGCACCGCCTCGGAGGCCAACAACCCGTCGCCGACCGCGGGCTGAGCCCCGCACACCGCCGGGTGACCGCCGCCGTCTCCTCCCCGTCCGGAGGGGGCGGCGGCGCCGTTCCCGGTGCCCGTTGTTCGGTATCTGTGACCCCGGGGGTGCCCAGCAGGGGCCGCAGACCCTGTAGCGTCGGAACCGCCATGGATATCGCCTACATTCCCAGCCCGTCGCGGGGCGTCCTGTACCTCGGACCGGTCCCGCTGCGCGCCTACGCCTTCTGCATCATCCTCGGTGTCGTCGTGGCCGTCTGGCTCGGCAGCAAGCGCTGGGTCGCCCGGGGCGGTGCCAAGCACACGGTCGGCGACATCGCCGTCTGGGCCGTGCCCTTCGGCCTGGTCGGCGGCCGGCTGTACCACGTGATCACCGACCACCAGCTGTACTTCGGGGCCGGCAAGAACCCCTGGAACGCCTTCAAGATCTGGGAGGGCGGCCTCGGCATCTGGGGCGCCGTCGCGCTCGGCGCGGTCGGGGCCTGGATCGGCTGCCGCCGCCGGGGCGTGCCGCTGCCCGCGTACGCGGACGCCATCGCGCCGGGCATCGCGCTCGCGCAGGCGATGGGCCGCTGGGGCAACTACTTCAACCAGGAGCTGTACGGCCGGCCGACCACGCTGCCGTGGGGCCTGGAGATCGACAAGACGCTGCCGGGCGGCGAGGTCGTCAAGGGCGTCTACCACCCGACCTTCCTGTACGAGTCGATCTGGTGCGTCGGGGTCGCGCTGCTGGTCATCTGGGCCGACCGCCGCTTCAAGCTGGGGCACGGGCGGGCCTTCGCGCTGTACGTGGCCGCGTACACGGTGGGCCGGTTCTGGACCGAGTGGCTGCGGATCGACGAGGCGCACGTCTACTTCGGCCTGCGGCTGAACGACTGGACGTCGATCGTGGTGTTCATCGGCGCCGTGGTCTACCTGGTGGTCGTCGGCAAGAAGCGGCCCGGCCGGGAGGACCCGGCGAGCATCGACCCGCTGGCCGACGAGGAGGGCGAGGCGCGGGGCCCGTCCGACAAGGCGGCGGCGTCCGAGAAGGCCGCGGTGTCCGGCAAGGCCGCGGTGTCCGAGAAGTCGGGCAGGGCCGAGAAGGCCGAGAAGGCCGGCAAGGCGGCTTCGGCGGAGAAGGCCGCCGGGAAGCCCGCGCCGTCCGAGAAGGTCGCCGGGGCCGGTGAGACCGCCGAACTGTCTCAGTCCACGGACGAAAAGGCGGACGCGGAGGCAGCCTCCGAAGCCGTCGAGAGCGCCGACAAGAATGCCAAGAACCTGACCTGACCTGGGAGTTACCCCCGCTTCGGCCGCCCGCGCGATGCTCGCGCAGGGCGGCCGAAGCGCTGTTCGGACAGCCTTACTTTGCTGGAAATGCGCAGGTCAGACGGTCTACGGTCGGGGCAGACGAATCGAACGGAGGGGAACTGCCGTGAGCGCGACCACCCTGGAGCCCGAGGCCGGGCACCACCCCCGCATACCCGCTGCCGGGCACCACCGGGACGTGAACGGAGGCTGGCTGCGGCCCGCCGTGTTCGGGGCGATGGACGGCCTGGTCTCCAACTTCGCGCTGATGACCGGCGTGGTCGGCGGCTCGGTGTCCAGCGGCACGGTGGTGCTGACCGGGCTCGCCGGGCTGGCGGCCGGCGCCTGCTCGATGGCGGCGGGGGAGTACACCTCGGTGGCCTCGCAGGCCGAGCTGGTGCAGGCCGAGATCGAGGCCGAGCGGCTGGAGCTGAGCCGCAACCCGCACGGCGAGCTGGCCGAGCTGGCGCAGCTGTACATCGCCCGCGGGGTGGAGCCGGACCTCGCCCACGAGGTGGCCCGGCAGCTGTCCGCCAATCCGGACCAGGCCCTGGAGATCCACGCCCGGGAGGAGCTGGGCATCGACCCGAACGACCTGCCGTCACCGTGGGTGGCCGCCGGGTCGTCCTTCGTCTGCTTCGCGGTGGGCGCGCTGCTGCCGCTGCTGCCGTACCTGCTGGGGGCGACCTCGCTGGTGCCGGCGCTGCTGCTGTCGGTGGTGGGGCTGTTCCTGTGCGGCGCGGTGGTGGCGCGGGTGACGGCGCGCAGCTGGTGGTTCAGCGGGCTGCGGCAGCTGGTGCTGGGCGGGGCGGCGGCCGGGGTGACGTACCTGCTGGGGTGGCTGATCGGCGGGCACGTCGGCTAGGCACCGGGGCGCCTGGGCCGTCGGCCGGCGTGTGTGACGACCCGGAGGAGTGCATGACTATGCCGGGAAGTGCGTGACGTTCCGCACACGGCTGCCGGGTGGTGCCTGGCCTAGTCTCACCATTCGGGCCTCGGGGCCGAGGATTCGCATCCGTGGGTGATCCCTCGGGATCGATTCACAGGCGTCCTTGATCGTCCCGTGTGGCGATCGGGTTTCGCCCCTGTTTCAGGCGGCCGACCGCCGGGCACAATCGAGGGGACGCGCATTGTGGCGCGTCCTCTCATTCCCCCCTTGACCTGCGGATCAGTCCGCCATGTGGACGAGATATTCCACTTCCCGGGATCTTGGGCATCATGTAACTTGCACGAAATCGCATCAGGGCCAACGTCGTCCCTCCTTGCACCACACAGCCGAAAGACGACGACGGGAGAGCCGATGCTGCCTGCATCCATGCACTCCGCCAACGAGCCCCAGGCCGGCGCAGCCCGCCAGCCGTACGCGCTCGTTCCGGATGCGCGACCTACCGCTCAGGGCCTGTACGACCCGCGAAACGAGCACGACGCCTGCGGCGTCGGTTTCGTCGCCACGCTGACCGGCATCGCCGACCACACCATCGTCGAACAGGCGCTGACCGTCCTGCGCAACCTGGAGCACCGCGGCGCCACCGGCGCCGAGCCGGACTCCGGTGACGGCGCCGGCATCCTCACCCAGATCCCGGACGCCTTCCTGCGCGGCAAGGTCGACTTCGAGCTCCCCGCCGCCGGCTCCTACGCGGTCGGCATCGCCTTCCTGCCCGACGCGGACGCCGCCGACGCGGACGCCGTCGCCCGGATCGAGGCCATCGCGGCCGAGGAGGACCTCACCGTCCTCGGCTGGCGCGACGTCCCCGTCACCCCGGACCTGCTCGGCGCCACCGCCCGCGGCGTCATGCCGCGCTTCCGGCAGCTCTTCCTCGCCAAGGAGGGCCTGGCCGGGATCGAGCTCGACCGGACCGCCTTCGTCGTCCGCAAGCGCTCCGAGCGCGAGGTCGGGGTCTACTTCCCGTCGCTGTCCGCGCGCACCATCGTCTACAAGGGCATGCTGACCACCGGCCAGCTGGAGCCCTTCTTCCCCGACCTGTCGGACCGCTCCTACGCCTCCGCCGTCGGCCTGGTGCACTCGCGCTTCTCCACCAACACCTTCCCGAGCTGGCCGCTCGCCCACCCGTACCGCTTCGTCGCCCACAACGGCGAGATCAACACGGTCAAGGGCAACCGCAACTGGATGAGCGCCCGCGAGTCCCAGCTCGCCACCGACCTCATCCCCGCCGACCGCAACGGCCGGGGCCTGGAGCGGATCTTCCCGGTCTGCACCCCGGAGCACTCCGACTCCGCCTCCTTCGACGAGGTCCTGGAGCTGCTCCACCTCGGCGGCCGCTCGCTGCCGCACTCGGTGCTGATGATGATCCCGGAGGCGTGGGAGAACCACGCCACCATGGACCCGGCCCGCCGGGCCTTCTACCAGTACCACTCCAACCTGATGGAGCCCTGGGACGGCCCGGCCTGCGTCACCTTCACCGACGGCACCCAGATCGGCGCCGTGCTCGACCGCAACGGCCTGCGCCCGGCCCGCTACTGGATCACCGAGGACGGCCTCGTCGTCCTCTCCTCCGAGGTCGGCGTGCTCGACATCGACCAGGAGAAGGTCGCCAAGAAGGGCCGCCTCCAGCCCGGCCGGATGTTCCTCGTCGACACCGCCGAGGGCCGCATCGTCGGGGACGAGGAGATCAAGTCCTCCCTCGCCGCCGAGCACCCCTACGCGGAGTGGGTCGCCGCCGGGCAGATCCAGCTCGCCAAGCTGCCCGAGCGCGAGCACATCTTCCACACCCACGCCTCGGTCACCCGCCGCCAGCAGACCTTCGGCTACACCGAGGAGGAGCTGCGGGTCATCCTCGCGCCGATGGCCAAGACCGGCGGCGAGGCGCTCGGCTCGATGGGCACCGACTCGCCGATCGCCGCGCTCAGCGAGAAGCCGCGCCTGCTCTTCGACTACTTCGTCCAGCTCTTCGCGCAGGTCACCAACCCGCCGCTGGACGCCATCCGCGAGGAGCTCGTCACCTCGCTGCTCAGCAACCTCGGCCCCGAGGGCAACCTGCTGGCCGCCGAGGCCGCCGCCTGCCGCTCGGTCGGCATCACCTTCCCGGTGATCGACAACGACGAGCTGGCCAAGCTCGTCCACATCAACCACGACGGCGACCAGCCCGGCCTCAAGGCCGTCACGCTCTCCGGCCTCTACAAGGTCGCCGCCGGCGGCCAGGGCCTGGCCGCCCGGCTGGCCGAGATCGCCACCGAGGCCGACGCCGCGATCGCCGACGGCGCCCGGATCATCGTGCTCTCCGACCGGCACTCCGACGCCGAGCACGCCCCGATCCCCTCGCTGCTGCTCACCTCCGCGATCCACCACCACCTCATCCGCACCAAGCAGCGCACCCAGGTGTCGCTGCTGGTCGAGGCCGGCGACGTCCGCGAGGTGCACCACGTCGCGCTGCTGATCGGCTACGGCGCCGGCGCCGTCAACCCGTACCTGGCCATGGAGTCCGTCGAGGACCTCGTCGCCCAGAAGGTGTTCATCCAGGGCGTCGAGCCCGAGAAGGCCATCAAGAACCTGATCAAGGCGCTCGGCAAGGGCGTGCTCAAGGTCATGTCCAAGATGGGCATCTCGACCGTCGCCTCCTACCGCGGCGCCCAGGTCTTCGAGGCCATCGGCCTCTCCCAGGAGCTGGTCGACGGCTACTTCGCCGGCACCACCACCAAGCTCGGCGGCATCGGCCTGGAGGAGCTCGCCAAGGAGACCGCCGCCCGCCACGCCAAGGCCTACCCGGCCTCCGGCATCCCGGCCGCGCACCGCGCGCTGGAGATCGGCGGCGAGTACCAGTGGCGCCGCGAGGGCGAGCCGCACCTGTTCGACCCGGACACCGTCTTCCGGCTCCAGCACTCCACCCGCAACCGCCGGTACGACATCTTCAAGCAGTACACGGACCGGGTGAACGAGCAGTCCACCCGCCTGATGACGCTGCGCGGCCTGTTCCAGCTGGACGCCCTCGGCCGGACCCCGATCCCGGTCGAGGAGGTCGAGCCGGTCTCCGAGATCGTCAAGCGCTTCTCCACCGGCGCCATGTCGTACGGCTCCATCTCCCTGGAGGCGCACGAGACCCTCGCCATCGCGATGAACCGCCTCGGCGGCAAGTCCAACACCGGCGAGGGCGGCGAGGACCCGGACCGCCTGTACGACCCGCAGCGCCGCTCGGCCATCAAGCAGGTCGCCTCCGGCCGCTTCGGCGTCACCTCCGAGTACCTGGTCAACGCCGACGACATCCAGATCAAGATGGCCCAGGGCGCCAAGCCCGGCGAGGGCGGCCAGCTGCCCGGCCACAAGGTCTACCCGTGGGTCGCCAAGACCCGGCACTCCACCCCGGGTGTCGGCCTGATCTCGCCGCCGCCGCACCACGACATCTACTCGATCGAGGACCTGGCGCAGCTCATCCACGACCTCAAGAACGCCAACCCGGCCGCCCGCATCCACGTGAAGCTGGTGTCCGAGGTCGGCGTCGGCACGGTCGCTGCGGGCGTCTCCAAGGCGCACGCCGACGTGGTGCTGGTCTCCGGGCACGACGGCGGTACCGGCGCCTCCCCGCTGACCTCGCTGAAGCACGCGGGCGGCCCCTGGGAGCTCGGCCTCGCCGAGACCCAGCAGACCCTGCTGCTCAACGGCCTGCGCGACCGCATCGTCGTGCAGACCGACGGCCAGCTCAAGACCGGCCGCGACGTCGTCATCGCCGCGCTGCTCGGCGCCGAGGAGTTCGGCTTCGCCACCGCGCCGCTGGTCGTCTCCGGCTGCATCATGATGCGCGTCTGCCACCTGGACACCTGCCCGGTCGGCGTCGCCACCCAGAACCCGGTGCTGCGCGAGCGCTTCTCCGGCAAGCCCGAGTTCGTGGTCAACTTCTTCGAGTTCATCGCCGAGGAGGTTCGGGAGATCCTCGCCGAGCTGGGCTTCCGCACGATCGAGGAGGCCGTCGGCCACGCCGAGCACATCAACGCCGCCGCCGCCGTCGACCACTGGAAGGCCGCCGGGCTCGACCTGGCCCCGCTCTTCCACGTCCCGCAGCTGCCCGAGGGCGCGGCCCGCCACCGCACCACCTCCCAGGACCACGCGCTCGACAAGGCCCTGGACAACCAGCTGATCACGCTCGCCGAGGACGCCCTGGAGCGCGGCGAGACCGTCCGCATCCAGCTGCCGATCCGCAACGTCAACCGCACCGTCGGCACCATGCTCGGCCACGAGGTGACCAAGCGCTACCGCGGCGAGGGCCTGCCCGAGGGCACCATCGACGTCACCTTCACCGGCTCCGCCGGGCAGTCCTTCGGCGCCTTCGTGCCGCGCGGCGTGACCCTGCGGCTGGAGGGCGACGCCAACGACTACGTCGGCAAGGGCCTCTCCGGCGGTGTCGTGATCGTCCGCCCGGCCCGCGACGCCGCGGCCATCGGCAACGACGCGCAGAACCACGTCATCGCCGGCAACACCATCGGCTACGGCGCCACCTCCGGCCGGATCCACCTGCGCGGCAAGGCCGGCGAGCGCTTCGCCGTCCGCAACTCCGGCGCCACCCTGGTCGTCGAGGGCGTGGGCGACCACGGCCTGGAGTACATGACCGGCGGCCGGGTCGTCATCCTCGGCGAGACCGGGCGCAACCTGGCGGCCGGCATGTCCGGCGGCATCGCCTACGTCCTGGACCTGCGTCCCGCGAACGTCAACGACGGCCTGGTGGGCATCGAGGCCCCCTCCGCTGCCGACCGCGACTGGCTGCGCGAGACCGTGCAGCAGCACTACGAGGAGACCGGCTCCACCGTCGCCGCCGAACTCCTGGCCGACTGGGGCAGCGGGGTCTCCCGCTTCTCCACGATCATGCCGACCGACTACAAGGCAGTGCTCGCCGCCAAGGACGCCGCTGAGCGCGATGGCCTCTCCGAGGCCGAGACCACTCGCAAGATGATGGAGGCGGCTAATGGCTGACCCCAAGGGCTTCCTGACCACGCCCAAGCAGCTGGCCGAGCGGCGCCCCGTCGACGTGCGCCTGCGGGACTGGAACGAGGTCTACGTCGAGCGCAGCCTCCTGCCGATCATCACCGAGCAGGCCGGCCGCTGCATGGACTGCGGCATCCCGTTCTGCCACAACGGCTGCCCGCTCGGGAACCTCATCCCCGAGTGGAACGACCTCGCCTACCGGGACGACTTCGTCGGCGCGATCGAGCGGCTGCACGCGACCAACAACTTCCCGGAGTTCACCGGCCGCCTCTGCCCGGCGCCCTGCGAGTCGGCCTGCGTGCTCGGCATCAACCAGGACGCGGTGACCATCAAGAACGTCGAGGTCACCATCATCGACAAGGCCTGGGACCGCGGCGGCGTCACGCCGCAGGTCCCGGAGCGGCTGTCCGGCAAGACCGTCGCCGTCGTCGGCTCCGGCCCGGCCGGCCTGGCCGTCGCCCAGCAGCTCACCCGGGCCGGGCACACCGTCGTCGTGTACGAGCGCGCCGACCGCGTCGGCGGCCTGCTGCGCTACGGCATCCCCGAGTTCAAGATGGAGAAGCGCCACATCAACCGCCGCGTCGAGCAGATGCGCGCGGAGGGCACCCGCTTCCGCACCGGCGTGCACGTCGGCGAGGACATCACCGGCCAGCAGCTGCGCGAGCGCTTCGACGCCGTCGTCGTCGCCGCCGGCGCCACCACCGCGCGCGACCTGGCGGTGCCCGGGCGCGAGCTCAAGGGCGTCCACCAGGCCATGGAGTACCTGCCGCTGGCCAACAAGGTGCAGGAGGGCGACTTCGTCGAGTCGCCGATCAGCGCCAAGGGCAAGCACGTCGTCGTCATCGGCGGCGGCGACACCGGCGCCGACTGCGTCGGCACCGCCCACCGCCAGGGCGCGGCCTCCGTCACCCAGCTGGAGATCATGCCGCGGCCCTCCGAGGAGCGCCCCGGCCACCAGCCCTGGCCGACCATGCCGATGACCTACAAGGTCACCTCCGCGCACGAGGAGGGCGGCGAGCGGATCTACTCCGTGAACACCACCCACTTCACCGGCTCCGCCCCCGAAGAGGGACAGACGGTCGGCAACGTCCAGGAGCTGCACCTCGTCGAGGTCGAGTTCAAGGACGGCCGCTTCGAGCCCGTCCCCGGCACCGAGCGGGCCATCCCGGCGCAGCTCGTCACCCTGGCCATGGGCTTCACCGGCACCGACGTCCGCAACGGCCTGGTCGAGCAGCTCGGCGTGGACCTGGACGCGCGCGGTAACATTGGCCGCGACGGCCGGTTCGCCACCAATGTCGATGGCGTGTACGTCTGCGGAGACGCCGGCCGCGGTCAGTCGCTGATCGTCTGGGCCATCGCGGAAGGCCGCTCGGCCGCAGCCGCGGTGGACAAGTACCTCGGCGGCAAGACCCCACTGCCGGCCCCGATCCGTCCCACCGACCGCCCGCTGGTCGTCTGACGGGCCGACCGGCCCCCTGAACCCCCGGTGCCGCATCGCCGGGAGCTCAACCCGCTGCCCCCGCCAGCGTCGCCGGGCCAACGCGGTCTCCTGGCGCCTGCCCTCTTCCCCGACCAGTTGGAGGGCGGGCGCCGTCGCGTTCCCCCGGGCGGTCCGCCGCCTTACCCCGAAGAGGGCAGGCCCGTCAAGGGCCGTGTCAACTCTCAGACATTTCCCAGGACTTGGGTCTACCGTAGGCCCGTTCCGGACGCCGCGCGGGAGGGCCTGACCGGACGGACTGTTGTTCGTCGGTACCAGGTGGCAGACTGCCGCCGACGGCCGGGGGGCTGCTGCGCGAGTGCGGAGGTTGACGCGATGAGCACGACTCAGACAAGCGGAGGCGCCACGGTACGGCGCCTGCTGCTCGGCACCCAGCTGCGCAAGCTCCGCGAGGCCAGGGGCGTCAGCCGCGAGGAGGCCGGCTACTCGATCCGCGCCTCCGAGTCCAAGATCAGCCGGATGGAACTCGGCCGGGTCGGCTTCAAGGAACGCGACGTCGCCGACCTGCTCACCCTGTACGGCGTCGAGGCCGAGCAGGAGCGCGCCACCGTCCTCGGACTCGTCCGGGATGCCAACGCCACCTCCTGGTGGCACGAGTACGGCGACGTGCTGCCCGCCTGGTTCCAGAACTACGTCGGCCTGGAAGAAGCCGTCGCCGAGATCCGCAGCTACGAGGTCCAGTTCGTCCACGGGCTGCTCCAGACCGCCGACTACGCCCGCGCCGTCATCGCCGCCGGCGGCCACGTCACCGACCCCGGCGAGATCGAACGCCGCGTCGAGGTCCGGCTCAAACGCCAGGCCCTGCTCACCGCCGAGAGCGGCCCCCGCCTGCTCGCGATCCTCGACGAGGCCGCGCTGCGCCGCCCCTGGGGCGGCCCCGAGCTGATGCGCAACCAGATCGACCGGCTGCTGGAACTCGGCGAACTGCCCAACGTCCGGCTCCGGGTGCTGCCGCTGGGCTGCGCCGGACTGAGCGCCGAGAGCGGCGCCTTCACCGTGCTCGGCTTCGCCGAACCCGAACTCGCCGACGTCGTCTACGTCGAACAGTTCACCACCGCGCTCTACCTCGACAAGCCGGCCGAGGTCGCCGAGTACCGCCACGCCATGGAAGGGCTGCTCGCCGACAGCCTCGACCCCGAACAGACCCGGCAGCTCCTGTACTCCGTACGCCAAGAGCTCTGAGACGTCAGTACGATGATGCCCAATCAGACCGGGCCGTAGCGGCTCGCCCGCCGACGTTCCCCGAACCGGCACGAGAGGGATCAGATGTCGTACTTCTCCGAGTTGGCGCTGCAGTACATCGACGGCGAATGGTGCAGCGGCAGCGGCTCCTGGGACATCGTCGACGTCGACCCCTACACCGGCGACAAGCTCGCCACCATCACCGTCGCCACCATCGCCGAGGTCGACCGGGCCTACCGGGCCGCCGAGCGGGCCCAGAAGCAGTGGGCCGCCACCACCCCCTACGCCCGCCGGCTCGTCTTCGAACGCGTGCTGCGCCTGATCGAGGAACGCGAGGAGGAGATCACCCGCGCCATCATGGCCGAGCTCGGCGGCACCGCGCTCAAGGCCGCCTTCGAGCTCTCCCTGGTCAAGGACATGCTGCGGGACTGCCTGCGGGTGTCCCTGGGCCTGGAGGGCCGGCTGCTGCCCTCGATCACGCAGGGCCAGGAGAACCGCCTCTACCGGCTGCCGGTCGGCGTCGTCGGCGTGATCAGCCCGTTCAACTTCCCGCTGTACCTCTCGATCAAGGCCGTCGCCCCCGCCCTCGCACTCGGCAACGGCGTGGTGCTCAAGCCGCACCAGGAGACCCCGATCGTCGGCGGCACCCTGATCGCCCGGCTCTTCGAGGAGGCGGGCCTGCCGGCCGGGCTGTTCAACGTCGTGGTCACCGACATCGCCGAGATCGGCGACGCCTTCATCGAGCACCCGGTGCCCAAGGTCATCGCCTTCACCGGCTCCGACCGGATCGGCCGGCACGTCGCCACCGTCGCCGCCGCCAACTTCAAGCGCACCGTGCTCGAACTCGGCGGCAACAGCGCGCTGATCGTGCTCGACGACGCCGACCTCGACTACGCCGTGGACGCCGCCGTGTTCAGCCGCTTCGCCCACCAGGGCCAGGTCTGCATGGCCGCCAACCGCATCCTCGTCGACCGCTCCGTCGAGGCCGAGTTCACCGCCAAGTTCGTCGCGAAGGTCTCCTCGCTCACCGTCGGCGACCCCAAGGACCCGGCCACCCAGATCGGCCCGCTGATCAACCCCGTCCAGGCCGACACCATCACCGCCCAGGTCGACCAGGCCATCGCCGCCGGCGCCACCGCACTGCTGCGCGGCACCACGGTCGGCAGCCTGATGGAGCCCGTCGTCCTCACCGGGCTGGCCGAGGACGCGCCGATCCTCCAACGCGAACTCTTCGGCCCGGTCGTCCTCGTGGTGCCCTTCGACGGCGAGGACGAGGCCGTCCGGCTCGCCAACGACAGCCCCTTCGGGCTCAGCGGCGCGGTGCACACCGGCGACGTCGAGCGCGGCGTCCGGGTCGCGCACCGGATCGAGACCGGCATGATCCACGTCAACGGCGGGACCATCGCCGACGAGCCGGCGGTGCCGTTCGGCGGGGAGAAGAACTCCGGCATCGGGCGGCTCAACGGGGAGTCCACGGTGGACGCGTTCACCACCGTGAAGTGGATCTCCGTCCAGCACGGGCGCACCGCCTTCCCGTTCTGAGCGGTGCCGTTCCGGGCGTTTCTGTTCCGGGTGTTTCTGTTCTGACGGTGCCGCCTCGGGCGGTGCGGGTCGCCCGGCGGCAGCCGCCGGGCGACCTGATCGGTCAGGCCGGGTAACGGATGAGACCGTCGGTGGCGAGCTCGAAGCCGAAGGGGGCGGGGATCGGCACCCGGTCGCCGAAGCCGCCGGTCCAGCGTTGGCGGTAGGCGCCGTCGGAGGGCTCGGAGTAGAGGGTGATGTCGCCCTTGCGCGGATCGATCAGCAGGTACAGCGGGATCCGCATCTGCGGGTAGTCGCGCACCTTGCCGACCAGGTCGTTCTCCGGGTTCGACGGCGAGACGATCTCCACCGCGATCGCCGCCTCCTCGGCCGGCACCTCGTTGCCGCCCAGTTCGACGACCGAGATCGGGATGTAGGTCAGGTCGGGGTTGCGCAGCTTGCCCACGTTCGGCGACGCCAGATCGGTGTTCTCGCTCGGCATCAGGTCGGACGGGCGGCGCGCGTCGAACTGCTCGCGGACGAGCAGCAGGTTGCGCTGGTGGATCACCGATGGGCCGGCCATCATGATGATCTCGTCGCCGGAGATCTCGATCTTCCACCCGGCCGGAGGCGTCAGGCTCTGCGCGTAGGCCAGCAGCCGCGCGTGGCGCTCTGGGATCTGGAACTCGCTCATGGCCCCATTCTTCCACTGCGAACAGCACGAAGGCCGTCGGCGCGGGACGGGCCACCCCCACCGACTGGGGCAAGCCGCTGATGCCGGTGCGCCGCGACGCCTTCGGCGCCGTCTTCGAGGTGC